>JAOZSF010000010.1 GCA_029939815.1 bacterium | reverse complement strand
CTTTTTTAACATTAATTTTACATGCCTGGATCAGTTGATTTACAGGCACTCGGATTATTTCGTTTCTGCTGCTGCTTCAGCTGCAGCTACCGCTTCAGCTTGATTGTCAGTTGTTTCTTCAGGTACATCGACTTCTTCAATCACCGGGTTATTATCAATAATCGGCAAGACCAGGTCGGTAATTTTGACCGTAGTATAAGCTTGTCTATGTCCTGTTTTATTTCTATATTTTTTACGGCGTTTCATTTTAAAGACAACAACTTTATCGCCTTTTGTTTCTCCCGCGACGGTAGCTTTAACGATAGCGTTTTCAATAAAAGGAGTTCCGAGAACTACTTCATCACCGTTGGAACATAAAAGGACTTCCTTAAGTTCGATTTCATCACCGGGTTGAGCATCGAACAAAGGTAGTTCTATTTTCATACCAATTTCGGCATGGAATTGTTTATCACCGGATTTAACTATTGCATATAACATTATTTATCACCTTGTATAATTTCTTGTATTATTTATCAGTTTCTTCAGCTTTTTCAGTTTCAGTTTCAGGTTTTGTTTCTTCTTCCTGAGCCTGGATATCGCCTGTTACTTCAGTATCAACAGAGAAATCATCATCCACTGCCACCTGTTTTTTCTTTTCTTTAAAAGTAACTTCAGCATCAACATACTCTAAGATTGCCATAGGAGCGTTATCGCCTCTACGGGATTCGAGTTTAATGATTCTGGTATATCCGCCCGGTCTTTCCGCGTAACGGGGTCCCAGAACATCAAAAAGTTTTCTGACATTTTGTTTTTCCTCATCTGTATCCGGTCTGAGAAAAGCGATAGCCAATCTTCGCGAATGAAGAGTATTTTTCTTTGCGAGAGTAATTATTTTATCCGCATACCTTCTGGCTGAGCGAGCTAGTCTAAGTTTTGTAGTAACACGTTCGTGTTTAATAAGACTGGCAATAATGTTCGAAAGTGTTGCTTTACGATGTGGGGCTTTTTTGCCTAATTTGTCTGTGCGTTTTCTATGTCGCATATTAATATTTTCCGTTTAGTTCTAATTTTTTTTAGTTTTAGCGCTTTTTTTCATCATTTCGGCAATCTGTTTGTCAGAAGCCGGTTCCGCTTTAAGAGTAAGATTTTTATCTTTCAAAGCGGTAAGTATTTCACTAACGGCTTTCGCGCCGAAGTTCTTAATTGAGAGAAGTTCAGATTCAGTCTTCTTAGCCAATTTGCCGACTGTATCAACTCCAACCGCCGCAAGAGAATTAATAATTCTTTTTGAAAGTTCGATATTCTCAATAGATTCATTCTCGGAATCGAATTCGTCAACCGGTTCATCGGCAATGATTTCCTTAACTTCTTCTTCTTCCTGCCAATCTTCAAGATATTCCGGTTCACCGATGTCACTGAATAATTGAACATGGTCAAGCAGTAGTTCAGCAGACTGAACAGTTGCCGCCACAGGATCGATTCTTCCATCTGTCCAAACTTCAAGAACGAGGCGGTCGTAATCTGTTTTCATACCGACACGTGCCGCTTCAACAACGTAACGAACTTTGCTAACCGGCGAAAAGAGAGAGTCTATAGCAATAACGCCGATAGGCTGTTTTTTTTCTTTATTAAGTTCTGCCGGTCTGTACCCTCTACCTACCGCGACAGAGAATTCCATATAAAGAGTTGCTTTTTTATCAAGAGAGCAGATAATCTGGTCCGGATTAAGAACCGAAACACCTGCGGGCACTTTAATCATTCCGGCGGTAACATCGCCTTGAGATTTTGCTTTAAGTTCGCATTTAAAAGGTTTTCTCGAAGTAACACTAAAGAGAATTTTCTTAAGATTAAGAATAATGTGTGTTACATCTTCGTAAACGCCGTCAATAGTATCGAATTCGTGTTTGGCGCCTTCGATTTTGACAGAAGTTATTGCCGCGCCTTCAAGCGAAGAAAGAAGCACGCGTCGAAGAGAATTACCGATAGTATGTCCGAAGCCTGCTTCAAACGGTTCTGCGACCATTTTAGCATAGTTTGGAGTTGCGGTTTTTTTATCAACCGTAACGCACTTCGGCATTTCAAATTTTGTTTGCTTAGCCATAATTTTATCCGATTATTTATTGAATATTGTAAGAATATAATTACAATTTATTTGGAATAAAGCTCAACGATTAAAGATTCATCAATTGAGGCAGTTATATCATTTCTTTGCGGTATTCTTAAAACAGTTGCAGTAATTTTTTCTTTATCTACCTGCAGCCATTCCGGAGTTACGAGAGCATCACCTGCTTCTTCAAGATGACCTTTAATGTTCTTTTTAGTTTTATCATTTTCTCTGCAGCTGATCACATCACCTTCTGAAACAATAAAAGAAGCGATGTCAACTTTCTTGCCATTAACGGTAATCAATGAATGATTAACTGTTTGTCTGGCCATAGCGAGCGACTGTGCGAAGCCTGCTTTAAAGACGATATTATCGAGTCGTGATTCAAGCATAACGAGGAGGTTTTCCCCAGTCAGGCCTTTCTTTTTATTAGCGCGATCGAAGAATAATCTGAATTGTTTTTCAAGCACGCCGTACATTCTTTTCAATTTCTGTTTTTCGCGTAACTGAAGTCCGTATTCGGATTGTTTCATTCTTCTTGATCTGCCATGCATACCCGGAGGGGTATCTCTGCGTTCGAATGCACACTTGGGAGTGTAGCAGCGTGTTCCTTTAAGGAAAAGCTTTTCGCCTTCACGGCGGCACAATTTACAAACTGGTCCTGTGTATTTTGCCATAATAAGTTAATTTTTATCGTTTTACGTTATACTCGGCGTTGTTTCTTAGGCCTACAACCATTATGCGGGACGGGAGTTACATCACTGATAGCTGTAACTTTAAGTCCTACTGTTTCAAAAGCTCTGATAGCGGACTCACGTCCGGAACCGGGGCCTTTAACTCTTACTTCTAATTCACGTAATCCATGCTGCATGGCCTGCTTTGCTGCTTCCTGAGCTACGCGGGTAGCGACAAATGCAGTAGATTTTCTGGCGCCGGAGAATTTTAATACTCCTGCGGAGCTCCATGAGATCACGTTTCCGTTTCTATCAGTTATAGTAACGATAGTGTTATTAAACGTAGCCTGAACATGAGCGATTCCCTGGGGAATATTTTTCAGACTTCTTCTTGTTCTTTTTTTGGCGGTAGTTTTGGCCATTTTTTTAGAATTTTTATTTTAAATTATAAATTATTTCTTCTTAGCGCCCGGAAGTTTCTTCGGTCCTTTTCGGGTACGCGCATTTGTACTAGTTCTCTGTCCCCGCACAGGCAAACCTCTGCGATGACGTGTTCCTCGATAACAGTTAATAGAAACGAGACGTTTAATATTCTGCTGAACATCACGTCTTAAATCACCTTCAATCATATACTTCTGCTGAAGCAGGAGAGTGATTCTTTTAACGTCATCATCCGTTAATTTGGACGCTCTTAAATTTGGATCAACTTTAGCTTCTTCAAGAAGTTGAAGAGCGAGTGTCGGACCAATACCATAAATGTACTGAATGGAAGCTTCCATTCTTTTACCTGCCGGAATATCTACACCAACTATACGGGGCATAATTTCACCTATTTATAAATCAAAGGTTATTAACCCTGACGCTGCTTATGGCGCGGGTTAGAACACACTACACGAATCACACGTTTTCTTCGAATGATTCTACATTTTTCACATAATCTTTTTACTGAAGCTCGGACTCTCATAATATTATTTTCTTTAAGTTTTATATTTTTGTCAAAATTTCACAGCCTTTTTCAGTTACTAAAACTGTATTCTCATAATGAGCGCTTGGCAATCCATCACTTGTAACAACCGTCCATCCATCATTAAGCACTCTTACATTAAAGTCACCCATTGTCACCATTGGCTCAATAGCCAGAACTGCGCCTGCAGGAATAACGGGACCTGTTCCTTTTTTTCCGAAGTTCGGAATTTGCGGTGGTTCGTGCAAATTTTTACCGATACCGTGTCCCACATATTCTCTTACGATTCCGTATCCGTTTTTTTCACAGAAAGATTGTATCGTATAGGATAAATCACCCAGACGAATTCCTGCTTTAAGAACTTTACAGGCTTCATAAAAAGACTGCTCAGTAATTTTAATCAGCCGGTCTTTATCGTCCGGTACAGCACCGATCCGGATAGTTCTGGCGGCATCGCCATAAAATCCGTCAACAATCACTCCAAAATCGATACTAACGATATCGCCGTTCTGAAGTTTCCGGTTTCCCGGTATTCCGTGAATAACTTCTTCATTTACGGAAATACAGGCATTTGCCGGATAGCCGTGATAATCATAAAAAGCCGGGATCGCGTTATTAGCGATAACAAACTCGGCAATGCAGGAATCAAGTTCAAGAGTCGTGATTCCCGGTTTAGCTTCATTTGCGATAATCTGCAAAGCTTTTGCAGTTAACGAGCCCGCCTGCCTCATTTTTATTATTTCAGCTTTGGACTTTACCGGAATTCTATGCCTATGGCGTGCCATAACTTATTTTTTAATCAGCGCAAGCATCGCTTTAAGAGTTTCCTCTCTCTGCGCGTTTGCGTCAACATCTTTCAAAAGATCTTTTTGACGATAATAATCAATCAACGCTTCCGTTGAATTTCTGTAAACTTCCAGGCGGTTTAAAATAGTATCAGCTTTATCGTCATCGCGCTGATAGAGTTCACCGCCGCATTTATCACAAACACCGTCTTGTTTCGGCGGCATATTTTCAACATGATATATCGCACCGCAGCTTTTGCAAACGCGTCTTCCACTCAATCTGGCCACAACGGTTTTATCGCTGCACTGAAGATTGATAACGAGATCAAGTTTCAGTCCTGTTTCTTCCATTGTTTCGCCAAGTTTTTGTGCCTGAACAATCGTTCTCGGAAAGCCGTCAAGAAGAAAGCCATCACTGCAGTCCGGCTGCTGTATTCTTTCGTTAACCATGCCTACCACGACATCATCCGGCACGAGTTCGCCTGAATCCATATATTTTTTAGCTTCAAGTCCAAGAGGAGTACCGTTTTTCAGAGCGGCTCTGAACATTTCGCCTGTGGAAATGTGAGGGATCCCGACTTCAGTCGAGATTGAAGCTGCCTGAGTCCCTTTACCTGCTCCCGGAGGTCCTAATAAAATAACACGCATTAATATCTCCCTTTAAGTTTACCGTCTTTCATAAAGCCGTCATAATGTCTCATAAGGAGGTGAGCTTCAACCTGCTGCATAGTGTCAAGCATAACACCGACAGTAATAAGCAGACCGGTACCTCCGAGAAAACTCGCGATCATATAATTAATACCCAGCCAGGTAGAAATAATCATTGGAGTTACAGCAATAACCGCAAGGAAAATTGAACCGGCAACTGTAAGTCTTACCATAGTAAATTCCAGAAAATCAGCAGTCGGCTTGCCAGGTCTTACGCCTGGAACGAAAGCGCCGCCTTTTTTAAAGTCATCAGCGATCTGTACCGGATTAAAAGTAATCGCGGTATAGAAAAAGCAGAAGAAAATAATACACACAGCAAAAGCCAAAAGATAGACCAATCCTCCGCGGGCAAATAATCCGAAGAAATCCCTAAGCATAGGCAGACTTTCAGGAACGATTTTTGCCAAAGCTGCAGGCAGCATAAGAATAGCAGAAGCGAAAATGATTGGAATAACGCCTGCCTGATTTACGCGTAACGGAATATAAGTAGATTGTCCGCCGAAAGTTCTTCCTCCGGCGACCCGTTTAGCATATTGGACGGGTATTCTGCGTTGCCCCTGGATAACATAAATAACACCGGCAACAACAGCAACGAACATAGTTGCAAGTAAAATCACATGCCAGAAAGGTCTGCTTTCCGCGGCACCGATGCCATATAATTTCCACAACATTCTTGCGGCAACCGGCATTCTGGAAACGATACCTGCCATAATAATAAGAGAAATGCCGTTTCCGATTCCCCTTGAAGTGATTTGTTCGCCAATCCACATAAGCCAGATTGTACCTGCGGTCAAAGTAATAATCACAATAATATTAAAGAACGGTGCGGGAATCAAATTCACTCCGCCTTTTACGAGTTGATTACTCAGCATAAGCGCCTGAATAATACAAACAGCAACAGTACCGTATCGAGTGTACTGATTGATTTTTTTTCTGCCTGCTTCGCCTTCATGTGATAATTTTTCGAGAGTAGGAACAACACTTGTCATCAGCTGCAAAATAATTGAAGCAGAAATATAAGGCATAATCCCGAGAGCAAGAATAGTAACGTTACGCATTGCTCCACCGGTAAAGAGATCCATCATATTCATCAGCCCGCTTGTGGAAGCCGAGCCGAAGAAAGTTTTCAGTTTATCAGGATTAATACCCGGAGTTGGAATATACGCACCAATGCGGTAAACTGCGAGCAGTCCGAGCGTAAAGAAAATGCGATTGCGCAATTCTTTAATTCTAAACATATTTAAGATGGTGCGAAGCATAATGAATTATTTCTCCTCGGATTTTTCGCTTTCTTTTTTAGTTTCTTTTTTTCCAGCCGGTTTTTTAGCTGTTTTAGCGGTTTCTTTGACTTCTTCCTTTTTCTCAACCGGTTTTTCAGCAACTTTCTTAGCGGTTTTCTTGACTTCTTTTTCCTCAACAACATTAATCATTTCACATGTTCCGCCTGCAGCAGTAATTTTGCTTTCAGCTGATTTTGAGAATCTGTCAGCTTTTACAGTTAAAGCAACTGAGATTTCACCGGTTCCGAGAACTTTAAGTTTCGATCCGCGAGATGCTCTGATCAAACCTGCCTGAGCGAGAAGTTCAGCGGTAATTTCTGTTCCCTTTTTAAATTTAGCCAAATCACCAACATTAATAACTTCGTAAATTGTTGTATATCTGGCGTTACTAAATCCTCTTCTCGGGAGACGTCTGTAAAGTGGAGTTTGTCCCCCTTCAAATCCCGGACGAACGCCTCCGCCTGAACGTGAGTTCTGACCTTTATGTCCTCTTCCCGAAGTTTTGCCGAGTCCTGAACCAACACCGCAACCAAGACGTTTTCTTGAGAAGCGTGAATTTCTCGGAGGTTTTAAATCATGTAACTGCATTTTCAATACCTTAAATATATTTTAAAATCTAATTAATTATTTATCACTCAGCTGCCGGTTCAGTTTACCGGTTCAACTTCCGGCTGAGTTGTGTCAACGTTTACCGTTTCGACATTTTCAACAGGTTGAGTTTTTTCTTCGACGAATTCGTTAATAACAATACCGCGGCGCGCGAAAGCTTCTTTTTTAGTCATAAGAGATTCAAGAGCTTTCATTGCGGCTTTCGCAACATTAGTAGAGTTGTTAGAGCCCAGACTTTTGCTGAGAATATCGCGAATTCCTACCGCTTCCATGACAGCACGCACGGCGCCGCCGGCGATGATACCCGTACCTGAAGTAGCAGGTTTAAGGAGGACTTGTCCGCCTTTATATTTACCTACTATCTTGTAAGGGATAGTTGAACGATAAGTTGAAATGCGCACCATATTTTTGCGTGCGTCTTCAAGGGCTTTTCTAATAGCTTCAGAAACTTCATTAGCTTTTCCGAAGCCTAAACCTGCCTGTCCTTTAGCATCTCCGACAACGACAAGTGCGCTGAAAGAGAAACGTCTTCCGCCTTTTACTACTTTAGAACTGCGGTTAACTCTGATAACTTTCTCGATTTGATCTGAGACTGTTTCGTTTGAATATTGAGACACTCGATTACTCCGATTCGATGTTAGAATTTCAGTCCGGCTTCTCGTGCAGCATCTGCAAGAGCTTTAATTTTGCCGTGATATTTATATCCGGCTCTATCAAGGACGACATTTGTTATATTTGCTTCCAGAGCTGCTTCGGCGATTTTTTTACCGATTTCAGCTGCGGCGTTAACACTTGAGCGGCTACCTTCAAAGCCGCAATTTTTGCCTGAACTGTTAGCAGCAACTATAACTTTACCTGTGGTATCGTCAATAAGCTGCGCATAAACGTATTTCAGACTACAATATAAATTAAGTCTTGGGCGGTCAGCAGTTCCGCTTATTTTAGCGCGAATTCTTTGCTGGCGTCTTCGTCTTAGAGATAAATCTTTTCTTTTAGTAATAACCTTCACTTTTTTTCTCGGGTACTGCGTTAACCGGCTATAGTTTTACCGGCTTTCTGTCTTACATATTCACCTACGTATCTAATTCCTTTCCCTTTGTAAGGTTCCGGCGGATAAAAGGAACGGATTTTAGCTGCCGCGGCGCCAACAAATTCTTTGGAAATTCCTGTAACAGATAAGTTTGTATTACCTTCAACGGTAACAGTCACTTCTTCAGGAATAGCAAAAACCACATCATGTGATTTACCAATGTTAAGCACTAAATCTTTCCCGGCAACTTTTGCTCTGTAACCAACGCCTCTGATTTCGAGTTTTTTTTCGAAACCTTTACTTGTGCCGATTACATAGTTATTGAGAATACTTCTTACCGTTCCATGCAATTGACGCACGGTTTTAAGATCGGATAATCTTTTAACGGCAATAGAATTATTTTCAATTTCAATTTTAATTCCTTCCGGAATTTTAAATTCTAATTGTCCTTTGGGTCCCTTAACGGTAACAACGCCGTTGTTGTCGGTAAGAGTAACTCCTTCAGGTATTTGTATTAATGTTTCACCAATTCGAGACACGATGCTCTCCTATAATAAATGTTTACCAGATTTCTGCTATAACTTCACCACCCACATTTTTCTTGCGGGCTTCACGACCGGTCATAACCCCTTGCGGAGTTGAGAGAATCGAGATTCCCAAACCGCCGCGAATGCGTTTGATTTCGGAAGCTCTTACATAAGTTCTCAAACCGGGTTTGCTTATACGTTTCAAATGTTGAATAACCGGTTTATATTTATAGTATTTAATATAAACTCTGGTTGTAGGATGTTTTACATCTTCAACCGCTTGAAAGCCATTAATGTACCCTTGTTTTTCGAGTACTTTAAGAACGCTTTCTTTCATTAGTGACGCCGGAACGTCAACTGTTCTGTGACCTGCCATACAAGCATTGCGTATGCGGGTCAATAAATCTGCTATTGGATCAGTCATGGACATATTATACGTGCTCCAAATTCTTTTTTTAAAATTATATTACCAGCTCGATTTAGTAACGCCTGGTATCATACCACTACTTGCAAGTTCACGGAAACAAATTCTACAGAGATGGAATTTGCGCATATAGCCGCGCGGTCTTCCGCATCTCTGACATCTGTTATACTGTCTTACGCCGAATTTAGCGGTTCTTCTTTGTTTTTGTATCAAACTTGTTTTAGCCACTTACTTACCTCTTTTTTCTATTTAGTGAAAGGCATACCAAATTCACGCAAAAGCGCTCTTCCGGCGTCATCGTTAACTGCAGTAGTAACAATGGCAATATTCATGCCCTGTGTACGTTTTACTTTATCAGGATTTACTTCCGGGAAAATCAATTGGTCATCAATACCCAATGAGTAATTGCCTTTTCCGTCAAAAGCTTTTACCGGCACTCCTCGAAAGTCACGGATTCGCGGCAAATCGATACAAATTAATCTTTCAAGAAATTCGTACATGCGAGTTCCTCTTAAAGTTACTTTGCAGCCGATTTGCACACCTTCGCGCAATTTAAAGTTAGAAACCGATCTTTTTGCTTTAATAAGCAGAGGTTTCTGACCTGTTATGGCGGCGAGTTCATTCGCGGCATCCTGAAGTATGGCGTTATCTTTAATTGCTTCACCGACGCCCATACTAACGACTATTTTAGTGATTTTAGGCACCTGGTTTACATTGTTGTAATTCAACTCTTTTTTGAGTTTTTCAACTATTGTATCCAGATACATCTGGTAAAATTTCGGAATATCTTTTTTTGTTTTTTCGGCCATTTTATTCAACCTGATTGTTTCAATACTATTATCTATTCGCCGGAGCTGATTACTTTTACGTTTGAGACGTGCATTGATGCTTCCTTCTCAATGATTCCGCCTTTTTGCACTTTTTTGTTGGGCTTAACGTGGCGTTTCACCAGGTTAACACCTTCAACGATTACGCGATCGGTTTTAGTTATTATAGAGATAACCTTACCTTCTTTACCTTTATCTTTACCTGTAATGACCTTTATGAGGTCGCCTTTTTTTAGTTTCATTATTGCTCCATACTTAACTTTTTGTTAAACCACTTCCGGGGCGAGAGAAATAATTTTCATAAAATTTTTCTCACGGAGTTCCCTTGCAACGGGACCGAATATACGTGTTCCGCGCGGGTTCAATTGGGCATCGATAATCACGACAGAGTTACTGTCAAATCTTAATCTACTGCCGTCTTTTCTTGCTATTTTAGCTTTAGTCCTTACAATAACTGCACGAACTACTTCACCTTTTTTTACGTTACTGTCCGGCTGTGCTGATTTTACTGTTCCTACAATCACATCACCGATATGAGCGTATCTTCTACGAGTGCCGCCGAGAACTTTGATGCACATTAACTCTTTGGCACCTGAATTATCAGCAACTGTAACTCTTGTTTGCATCTGTATCATTTCGGGAAATACTCCTTGAAATTAATCACGTAAGCAGTTAAGCCTTTTTACCTTCAACTACACTCTGAAGGCGCCAGCGTTTTGTTTTGCTGAGCGGACGGCATTCAATAATATTTACTACATCTCCAACACTTGCGACATTTTTTTCATCGTGAGCGTGGTACTTCTTATTAATTTTAATAAGTTTGCGATAAAGAGGATGTTTTGCCACTCTTGTTACTCTTACAACGATAGTTTTATCCGCTGCGTTACTGACAACAACACCGCTTCTTTGTTTGCGATGTGACACTTTCGGTTCCATCACTTACTTTCCTCTGTTTGCGCGCTTTCCTGTGTTTTTTCCGCAGCTCTTTCGTTCATAACTGTAAGAACTACCGCAAGTTCGCGTCGCGTTAATTTAATTTCGTGCGTCTTATCAAGTTGTTTAAGACTGTCTTTTGTTCTCAACTTAAAGATTTGAGCTCTGAGTGTTTGTACTTCAGCCTCGAGCTGACCATCGTCAAGATTTCTTATTTCCTTTGCCTTTCTCATTTGCTAATGTGTCCTGTTTTTAGATAGTGTGCCGCTTCACAAATCGCGAGCGGAACGGCAGTTTTGCCGAGGCGAGACATAAAGCCTCTTTTGCCAAACTTTCTGTTACACCTTCGATCTCGAACATCATTCTTCCGGGTTTAATAACCGCGACCCAAAATTCAGGTGCTCCTTTTCCTTTCCCCTGTCTTGTTTCAAGCGGTTTCTTTGATACCGGTTTGTCCGGGAATATTCTGATCCATACTTTTCCGCGTCTTTTCATGTGGCGGGTCATCGCGACACGAGCCGCTTCAATTTGTTTTCCTGTCATCCAGCCGCGATCAAGACACTGCAATCCATATTCACCGAATTGAACATCTGTTCCACCCTTCGCGTTGCCCTTTCTTTTGCCGCGCTGCTGTTTTCTATGTTTTACTCTTTTAGGTTGTAAAGGCATTTTATTTTACCTGATACTTTAATTATTTTTTGTTTTTTTCGCAGTTGATCTGCCTCGTCCACCTGGTCTTCCGCCAGCCCTTCTTTTAGAATCTTGACGCTTTGGAGGCGCAGGTTTTTCACCAATACGCTCGCTGCGACAAATCCATACTTTGCATCCAATCGCGCCGTAAGTAGTGCGCGCTTCAGCAAAACCGTAATCTACATCCGCTCTAAGTGTATGCAGCGGTACTTTGCCAAGTCGAATTGTTTCCGCGCGGCTAAGTTCAGCGCCGCCAAGACGGCCGCTTATTCTGATTCTTACGCCAACCGCGTTAAAGTTCATGACCATTTGCGCGGAACGTTTCAGCACTCTTTTAAAACTTGCGCGTTTTTCGAGCTGCTGTGTGATGTTTTCCGCTACGAGCTGCGCTTCGAGTTCAGGGGGTTTAACTTCCTGAATTTCTACGAAGACCTCGCATTTAGTCATTTTTTCAAGCTCTTTCTTGAACTCATCTATCGCTCCGCCCTGACGACCGATTACAAGTCCGGGACGCGCTGTAAAGATTGTTACACGAAGCGCTGTAGTTATTCGTTCGATTTTCACTTTCGCAACGCCTGAAAAGTAGAGGCGTTTTTTAACGAAATCACGTATTCTAAGGTCTTCAATCAGTTGCTCGCCAAATTTATTTTTTGGCGCGTACCATTTTGACTGCCAATCTTTTGTCAGTCCTATACGAAAACCTATTGGATTTACCTTTTGACCCATAAGGGTATACACTCCAGTTTAAAGTTAATGCTCTTGTTTAACGGTTAATTCTAATTTATCACAAGAGTCGGAAATTATATCAAAAAAGATTTAAAATTACAAGTACCTTTTAATTATTTTTCACCGACAACTACAGAAATATGAGCTGTCCTTTTGATTATTCTCATTGCGCGCCCTCTTGAAGCCGGCAGAAATCTTTTCATTACCGGACCCGCGTCAGCATAAGCTGAAATGACTTTCAGTTGATCTTCATCCACTGCGCCTTTATTAATCGCGTTAGCGATTGCGGATTTAAGAACCTTTTCAGTAAACTTCGCCGCTTTCTTGCTCGAAAATCTTAATATCTTCAACGCTTCCTTTACAGGACGACCCTGAATCATAGTTGTAACAAGTCGTGCTTTCTGAGGTGAAGTTCTTACTTTCTTTAATATTGCTTTAGCTTCCATCTTTTATATTCCGGTTTTTTTATGAATAAATGCTGTTAAGCTTTCTTGCCTTTGTTTCCTGCATGTCCGCCGAATCTACGTGTTGGAGAAAATTCCCCGAGTTTGTGTCCAACCATATTCTCAGATACAAAAACGGATAAATGTGTCTTTCCATTGTGTACTAAAAACGTGTGCCCGATAAAATCCGGTGTTATCATCGACCGGCGCGACCATGTTTTGATAGGTCGTTTGTCGCCTGATTGATTAAGTCGGTCTATTTTCTTCTGTAATTTCTCACAGACATACGGTCCTTTAGATATTGAACGAGGCATAAGTGCTTTATTATTTAATGGTTATATTATTTCTTTGCTCTGCGCGATTTGACAATGTAATCGTTGCGTTTGGATTTTACACGTGTTTTCTTACCACGGGATAATTTACCCCAAGGAGTTTTCGGATGTCCACCCGATGCTCTTCCTTCACCACCACCCATTGGATGGTCGACCGGATTCATAGCTACACCACGAACTTTCGGTCTTCTTCCGCGCCATCTTGTTCTTCCGGCTTTACCCAAAGATATTTTTTCGTGTTCACGATTTCCTACCATACCAATTGTTGCGCGGGAAATCACAGGAACGAGACGAACTTCTCCACTCGGCATTTTAATGTGAGCATATTTGCCTTCACGTGCCATTAATGTTGCCGAACAGCCTGCTGAGCGAACAAGAGTTCCGCCCTGTCCGGGTACGAGTTCGATGTTATGTATTTGTGTTCCAAGCGGAATTTGTGTAAGAGGCATACAATTACCTACAACAAACTCGCATTTTTTACCTGATAAGATTTTTGCTCCGATTCCAAGTCCGTCGGGTGCAAGAATGTATCTTTTTTCGCCGTCCGCGTAATTTATCAACGCGATATTCGCGCTGCGATAAGGATCATATTCAACCTGAGCAACTTTTCCGGGAATACCGTCTTTATCGCGTTTGAAGTCGATAATACGATAAAGTTTTTTGCTTCCTCCGCCGCGGTGGCGCATGGATACGTGTCCATAAGCATCGCGTCCGGCGAATTTGTTCAATTTTTTTACTAAAGTTTTTTCCGGACGGTTTTTACTGAGATTTTCTCTGCTTACATCAGTAATAAATCTGCGACTCGGTGTTGTTGGATTGTATGTTTTTATTGCCATGACTGTTTTTATAGTTCTATCGTTTATTATTTCAGATAAGATTAATTGTCTGTCCTTCCTGCAAACGAACAATTGCGCGTCTGCTCGATGATGTACGTCCTGCAATAAGACCGCGGCGTTTAACTTTGCCTTTGCGATTCATTACCTGTACCGATTTAACTTTCACACCAAAAATTTTTTCGACAGCCTGTTTAATTTCTATTCTGTTTGCATCACTTGCAACGCGAAACAGGTACTGATTATTTTTTTCAGTTATATCTGTTCCTTTTTCAGAAACTATTTGACTATGTATTACTGTATGCGGATTTTTCATATTTTGCCTGTTTATTCAGATGGTTTATTCACATCTGCTTTCTAAAAGTTTTAATCCTGATTCTGATATTATTATTTCTGTACTGTCTGCAAGGTCAATTACATTTAAACTTCCTGCTTCAACAAACGATGTTAAAGGAACATTTCTTGCCGATAATCTCGCATTCATATCTTTTACGTCGCCGACACAGAGAAGTTTTCTTGATCCTAATTTATCTTTAAGCGCAGCAATAACTTTTGTTTTCGGCGCCTCTAAATCCCAGTTCTCTATAACTTTTATCTTGTTTTCACGAATTATTTCTGCCAATATTCCGTAAAATGCCAGCTTTTTGTCGCGTTTGTTTACTTTCTTGTCGTAAGAGCGAGGTTTCGGCCCAAATGCTACTCCGCCGCCACGCCATACAGGTGATGTTTTATATCCCGCACGCGCTCTGCCGGTTCCTTTCTGACGCCATGGTTTTGATCCTGATGCTTTAACTTGAGCTTTGGTTTTGGTGCATGCGTTTCCGCTGCGGCCCGCAGCCATTATTGCTACATAAACCGCGTGCGCCAATTCAGGCTTATAAGGAGCAGTGCATAAACTTTCAGCAACTTCCACTTCGCCGATATTCTCGCCTGCGATATTAATTTTTGTTAAAATAGCCATTTTATTTTATCCAATTTATTTATGATTTTTTCTTTGCTTTACGAACTGTTATTATTCCTTTAGGTGCTCCTGGTACCGCTCCCTTTAATAAAAGGAGATTATCTTCAGGATAAACAGCTACAACTTTTAAATTCTGTGCCGTAACCCTTTTAGCCCCCATCTGACCGGGCATCTTTCTTCCCTTGAATACACGGGCAGGAGATGCACTCTGACCGATACCACCTGTTGAACGATGGAACATAGATCCATGTCCGCCGGGTCCGCCGTGATGGCCGTGTCTTTTAATAACGCCCTGAAACCCGCGACCTTTTGTTTTTGCGATCACATCAACAAATTGTCCAACTTCAAACTGAGTTACATTAAATTCCTGACCGAGTTCGTAATCGTCTAATTTATCTACGCGCATATCCTTAAGAATACGAAAAGCTGATTTCAAACCTGCTTTTTTCGCGGCTTCAAGCTGCGGTTTCGCGGCATTCTTTTCTTTCAACGGATCAAATCCGATTTGAATGGCGTCAACTCCGCCGTTTTTATCCGCGCTCTTCTTCTGAGTAACAACACAAGGACCGAGCTGGACAGCGGTAACAGCGATTGCTGTTCCGTCGTCACCGAACACCTGTGTCATTCCTATTTTTCTGCCAATAAGCATATCTATTCCTCTGTATTTAACTGACAAGTTAATATTTCGCTATTTACATTACCTTAATTTCAATATCAACACCAGCAGGCAAATTCAGCTTCTTTAATCCGTCAACCGTTTTACGCGTTGGATTAACAATGTCTATCAGTCTTTTATGACTGCGCATTTCAAACTGCTCTCTGCTCTTTTTGTTCACGTGCGGACTTTTGTTGACTGTAAACTTCTCAATTAATGTCGGCAACGGTATCGGTCCCGCCACCAGCGCTCCGGTTGATTTAGCAGTTTCAACTATGTCCTGTGTGGACGTGTCTAAAATCCTGTGGTCGTAAGAGCGAAGTCTTATTCTTATTCGCTGTGAGTCTGGCATTATAGTTTTCCTTTATTTATTCTATTATTTCGGTTACCTGACCGGCTCCAACTGTTCTGCCACCTTCACGGATAG
>JAOZSF010000233.1 GCA_029939815.1 bacterium | reverse complement strand
ATAATCAATCCGCCATAGGCGGACTTTTAAAGCAGGAATATTTAACTACTGAGTTTCGAGTAACAAGTTCCGAGAATTGTGATATTCCTTAAATCTTAATTACTTAAAACCTAAATCATAAAATCATAAAATACTTAAATGACCACTGTAAAAATAAAAAATATTGTTAAATCTTTCGGTGAAGTTAAAGTCATTAAGAAAGCCGATGTGGAAATTAAACCGGGTGAATTGTTCTTTCTGCTCGGCCCGTCAGGATGCGGGAAAACTACATTACTGAGAATAGTTGCCGGGCTTGCCGAACCGAACTCCGGAGAAATATTTTTTAATGATAAGAACGTTACCTCGCTGCCTACTCATAAACGAAATACAGGAATGGTTTTTCAAAATTATGCTCTCTGGCCTCACATGACGGTCGGCGAAAATATCTGTTTCGGTTTGGACGTCAGAAAATTACCGCGAAACGAAAAACAAAAACAGGTCGCGGATGCATTGAATCTTGTTCATCTGCCCGGCTATGAAAACCGTTACCCGCACCAGCTTTCCGGCGGACAGCAGCAGCGCGTAGCTCTTGCGCGCGCGCTTGTCATAAAACCTGATGTTGTTCTTCTCGATGAACCGCTGTCGAACCTTGATGCCGGACTTCGTGAGGAAATGCGGCGGGAAATCAAACATATTCATAAAGAGCTTGGTGTTACAATGATTTTTGTAACTCATGACCAGAAAGAAGCGATGGCTATGGCAACAAGAATTGCCGTTATGCATGAGGGAAAACTTGAGCAGACAGGTTCGCCGCTGGAGATTTATCAAAATCCTGATTCTATTTTTGTCGCTAAATTTGTCGGTGATACAAATTTCATTGACGGAACCGTTGAAAAAATTTCCGATAATAAAATTTATATAAATACTCCGGCAGGGAAATTAATCTGCCCGGCTGAGCGTGCAGTGAAATTGCCCGTTCAAAATGAAAAAGTAAAAATAAGCATTCGACCGCAAGGAATTTCTTTTTCTAATGATGGAAGTCAATTAGAAACAAAATGGCAGGGGAGAGTTGTTGAATCAGCTTATCTTGGCGAAATGATTGCGGCTGTTTGCGATGTGAACGGAATAAAATTAAGGGTAACGATGCTTGGCTCGATAGGATTACTACCCGAACCGGGCGAAGAGATAAGTTTAGAGATTAATTCTTCACAGGTAAGAATATTTTTAGTGTAAAAATGAAAAATAAAGGCGGAATAATTGTTTATCAGTCAAAAGATGGAAAAACATCTGTAGAGGTTGCTTTGAAAGAAAATACTCTTTGGCTGAACCTTAACCAGATTGCAAAATTATTTGGAAGAGATAAGTCGGTTGTTTCAAGACATTTGAATAAGGTGTTTTCCTCTGGTGAATTAGAAAAGAAAGCAGTTGTTGCAAAAAATGCAACAACTGCTTCGGATGGCAAAACTTATCAGGTTGAATTTTATAATCTTGATGCTATCATTTCTATCGGTTATCGAGTCAATTCTCTTCGCGGTACACAATTTCGTATCTGGGCAACAAATGTTTTAAAACAGCATTTGATAGAAGGATATTCCGTTAATGCCAAGCGCTTGAAAGAATTAAAACAAACAATCAAACTTGTTGGAAATGTTGTAGAAAAGCAAGCGATTTCCGGAAAAGAAGCTGCGGCATTACTTAAAGTTGTTTCCGATTATGCTTACGCGCTGGATGTTTTAGATGATTATGATTATAAAAGAATAAAGTCAAGCAATGTTTCTAAGAAAAAAGCTAAAAAAATTAATTATAAAGATGCAAAAAAAATAATTGAAATATTGAAAAAGGAATTCAATGAATCAATACATTTCGGTGCGGAAAAAGATGAAAGTTTAAAAAGCTCTCTTGCTAATGTATTTCAAACTTATGACGGAAAAGATTTATACCAAAGTATAGAAGAAAAATCTGCTAATTTACTTTATTTTCTCGTTAAAAATCATTCTTTTGTTGATGGAAACAAGCGTATTGCAGCGGCTTTATTCCTTTGCTTTTTACAAAAAAATAACTTTTTATATAGAAAAAACGGCTCAAAAAGAATCGCTGATAATGCTTTAGTGGCAATTACATTAATGATAGCCGAAAGTGACCCGAAGGAAAAAAATATAATTTGCAATGTTGTAATGAATTTGATTAATAATAAAAACTGATGTGATTATTTCTAAATAATGAAAAAAAACTTAACTTCAACTTTTTTACTGACTTTTATTATACTGTTCCTCGGATTGTTTTTTGTTTATCCAATGGTTCGCTCGCTTACGCAGTCGGTTTTTTTTGAAGGAAAATTTACGCTCCAGTTCATTACTTCCATTTTTACTAACTCAAGCCTGAGAGCAGGTCTTATTAACAGTCTGATGATAGGCGTTTACACTACTCTCGTTACAACAGCTATCGCTTTGCCGATGGCGTGGATTTTTATCCGTTTCTCTTTCCCGGGAAAAGGAATTATTAACGGACTCGTTCTCGTGCCGATGGTTATGCCGCCGTTTGTCGGTGCTCTCGGTATGAAATATATTTTCGCGCGATGCGGTTCGCTGAACCTTATTCTCGCAAAACTCGGTCTGCCGATGGTTGACTGGCTCGGCGCGGGCGGGATGACCGGAGTTGTTCTTCTTGAAGTTCTGCATCTTTATCCGATAATGTTTTTAAATGTTTCCGCCGCATTGGCGAATGTTGACCCGGCAATGGAAGAGGCGGCGAAATGTCTTGGCGGTTCTCCGTGGACGGTTTTCCGCCGCATAACCTTTCCGCTTCTGGTTCCCGGATATTTTGCCGGCGCGGTAATCGTGTTTATCTGGTCGTTTATGGACCCGGGAACCCCTCTTGTCTTTGAATTTAGAAATTGTGTGCCGGTACAGATCTTTGACCACCTTAATGATATGAATGTTAATCCGGTGGGGTACGCGCTCGTTGTTCTCGCGTTATTTGTCGCAATAACTTCTTTCGCGCTTTCAAAATGGGCTTCAGGAAGAAAAACGATAATTTCTTCCGGTAAGGGATCAACGGTAAGTTCAGAAAAAAAATCCAAAAAATATCAGCTGGTTTTAATTTACACTTTTCTCGGGATATTGACTTCCGTGGCTTTACTCCCTCATTTAAGTGTTTTGATGGTTTCATTATCCGATAAATGGTTTATGACGGTTTTTCCGGAAAGTTTTACCCTGAAATATTTTAAACTTGCCGTTACGCATAAAATGGCGGCGTCAAGTATTAGAAATTCTCTCCTCCTTAGTTCTTTTGCTACAATTGTGGATATAATAATCGGCATTATCCTCGGCTATCTGCTCGTTCGGAAAAAAAGTAGACTTACCGGATGGATCGATACTCTCGTTATGCTCCCGCTCGCCGTGCCGGGAATTGTTTTGGGATTCGGTTATATAGCTTGTTTTCGCGGATGGTCATTCGGCAGTTTTACTCTTAACCCACAAATAAACCCGTTCCCGCTTTTGATAATTTGTTACAGCATTCGCAGATTGCCTTATGTTGTTCGCTCGGCTTACGCGGGATTTAAACAGCTTAGTGAATCGCTTGAGGAAGCCGCGCGGAATCTTGGCGCTACGGGTTTCCGTGTTGCGAGAAAAATAAGTGTTCCGTTAATTTCATCTCATTTACTTGCCGGAGCAATCATTGCGTTTTCATTTGCGATGTTTGAGGTGGGAAGTTCTCTTGTTCTCGCTTTTAAAGAGCAGGATTATCCAATCGCAAAAGCTATTTATGTGCTCAATATGAGATTAACCGATGGACCGAATATTGCCAGTGCGATGGGAATTCTTGGTATGATTTTACTCGCTGTAAGTTTAATTGTAACGGGAATGATTCTTGGTAAAAGAATGGGGGAATTGTTTAGGACACGTTAGACGTTTGACATTTGACATTGGACGTTAATCCTTTAAAGGAGTATAATTATGAAATGCGTTTATGAATTAGATGTTTATAAATTGGCTGAAGAATTATCAGATATGATTTGGTATGATTTTGATACGTGGACTGTAAAAGCACAAAAAACCATAGGTTATCAAATAATAAGATCTTCCGATAGCATTGCGGCCAATATAGCTGAAGGCTATGGAAGACATTCTTCGGCTGACAGAAAGAAATTTTATTATTATTCAAGAGGTTCTTTTGAAGAAACGAAATCGTGGTTGAGAAAAGCAATTAGAAGAAAAATAATCTTTTCTACTGAAAAAATGGAGAAATATAAAAATATAATAGATAAACTCGGACCAAAACTAAACGCTTTTATTAATAACACATAATCTAACGTCCAACGTCCAACGTCCAACGTCCAACGTCCAACGTCCAACGTCCAACGTC
>JAOZSF010000232.1 GCA_029939815.1 bacterium | reverse complement strand
ATTTTTCAATTACTATTTTTCAGTTATCGAATCCGAAAAGTTATTGAGAACTAAGAAATTTTATGGATACAGATCTTGCTTTTTTGGTACTTTTGTCAAAATACACCGTCAAGCAGGTCGCCATCAAGGTCCGATGGTTTAAACTTAAGCTGAAAATTATGAATCGTAGTTTTGAAATTTTCTTGTTCGAAAGCGGTTTCAAAATGAAAATACGGTTTTTTATTATCAATAGGAATTACCGCTTCAAGAAAAGTGTTGCTGACAGAAAGAGAGTTGAGCCATTTTTGACCTGTTAATTCTCCGGCAGCTTGCGCGGTGAAATTATCAAGCCGGCAATAGACCGATGATGGAACAATTTCACCTTCGGATATTTGAAATCTGCCTCGGGCGGTAAGGCGACCGTCAGCAATATCCAATATTCTTACATAAGGAATATAGACATCAACGAGCGGCAGGAAGTCCGGTAGAAAGATGTTACTGACTGCAAAATCAATTACAACATTAGTTCTTCCGGCATACCCGTCTATTCTTGCGGAAATATTGAACCAGGAGTCGGTTCCATCGCCGATAAATCCATTTGCAAGCAGAGTTACAGGTTTAGGATGCTTTTTTGGTCGAGATGAAAGTTCAAAAAAAGTACCGGAAATATTACGAAGCTTAATTGGTGATTCAATTTTGTAAGGATACAAATCGATGTTACAATTTGCCACCAGAAGTTTTTTTGCAAGGAAATCCGGATAATCGTGTGGTAATTTTAACCGATACCCTCTAACAAAAATCTGTGTTGTCGTATTATCTAGAGGAGTATCAATTTCCAGTTTGTAATTTTTGTTAGTGATACTTTGTTTTTCAGTAAGAGAATTTTTAATCGGTGAAATGATTTTAATCGGATTAAGATGATCGGTTGTCCAAGTGAGAATTCTGTTGATTTTAACAACTGTCGGCTCATATTCAGCCATGTCATGAGCTCTTTCAGAAAGGAAGAGAAATTTACCTTTTCTCGTTTGTGTAAGTTTAATATTACTGTCGTGAATTCTTGCTTCCCTTAGAAGAATTCTTCTTTCCAGGAACTTTGAAACATCAGCGCGCAAATCAATGCTTTTGGCTTTGAATGCGAATTTGCTTTTATTAATTGGGTCAATAACGACAATATTTTCTATTCTTAAGTAAGAGTGGAAAAGATTCAGTTTAAGTTTACCAACCTTGACAATAGTATTTAATGCTTCAGAAGAATAATATTCGAAATCATTTTTGATTTTTGAGTCGCTGAGGTATCCTGTAACAAAAAGACCGATTAGTAAAGCCAAAAGCAAAAGACTAACAACGGGCCATCGAATGATTTTCATATTGCTTTCCTCGTTTGTTTCTTTGTGATATTTTAAGTACTGAAAGCAGAACAATAAAAGAAAATAATCCACAAATAATTGCTATAAACAAATTTCCCATAATATGCCCCGCACTCAAATTTAAATAACAAATAACAGGTTTAGAAAGAATGCTTTGCCAGAAAACTTTGTTGGAAAGAAGTATTGCTTTGCCTACCGGTTCATACAAACCTGCTAAAACGGTTTTAAGAAGGAATCCTGCCGCCCATCCTGTAAGCAAAGATAAAATATGAGTTCTTAATATTAAGCATAAACTGAGAATAATAAGCCAATTTGCACTTCCGGAAAAGCAGATGCCCAGAGTGACTCCGAGAGAAACGCTTAACGCGATTCGCTCAGGTGTAATTCCTTTCCAAAAGAATTTGGCTGATTTTAACATATTCAATATTTATCGGTTTAATTCAACCTACCGATTATCACTTTCTGCGATTCGCTTCCGGATACTTTTTAAGAAGGTCAGTCATAATAGGGAATTGTGCTTGTGTAATGTCATCGGATTCAGATTTGAAAATTCCTTTTCCTTCCCAAACGACAACGAACTCATCTGAATCGAGGCTTGGGTCTTTAGCGAGAATTGTCAGAACGGCATAATGATAAAAATATTTATCGTCTTTCATTCCCATAAGTAAAGTTGCCGGCGGCTGGTCAAGCATTTGCTCTTTTGTAATTTTATCAGAATAAAAGGCGCTAAAGCCCACATCAACGATAAAATCAGCCGGAACATCCGGGTCATAAACAAGTTCGTATCCAAGCTCTTCGAATGCTACAGTGGCTCTGCTGCAAGCTTCAATAAACAGCATCCAGCGATCGATATCATCACTCATAATTTCTTCGGTAATGTCATTCCCGTCCGGGTCATGAATTTTGTAATTAACTCTGAAAGTTCGTTTGCCCGGAAGTTTAACTTTAGAAGATTTTGTTACATGGGAATCAACAACAGAGCACGAAGCGAAAATAACTGTAATAAATACGGATGCGAAAAAATACAATAAGTATTTAGTAATTTTTTTTGTGAGATATTTCATAGCGGTTTTGTCAGGTTGTTAAATGTTTTTATCTTGCAATAATTAATAAAGATACTGATTTCGCGCCCGCGTGAAGCAGCATCCTGGCACATTCTTCGGAAGTTGCGCCTGTTGTATATACATCATCAACAAGAGCAATATTCTTATCTTTTATATATTTAGCTTTACGAACGCTGAAAGCATTATGAATATTCGATGTTCTGCTTGCAACATTAAGCTGCACTTGCGGAGTCGTTTTGCGAACTCTGCGAAACGCTGATTCCGGAATAACCGGAATATTAATTAATGGACTTATTCCGCGGCATATTTCTCTTGCCTGATTAAACCCTCTCCATCTTTTTCTTGTCCAGTGTAAAGGGATAGGAACAAGTAAGTCAATATTTTCTGCAATGCCCGTTTTTGCGGTCTGTTCCGCGATAATGCGGGCAAATAAATCAGCTAAAAACTGCTGCCGTTCATATTTATACAGATGAATAAGGCGTTTCATTAAACCTTGATACTCACTTGCTGCAACAGTGATTTTTATTTTTCTATTCGGCTGAATCCGGCATATTCCGCATAACTGGTCTTCACCGTTTCGTGTTCTAATTGGCCGCGAGCATTTTGGGCAACGCGGACCTTTAATAAGCGGCAGAGAATGATAACATTCACCGCAAATGTGTTTTTCTTCACCTGTTAATGTTTTCTCGCAAAGAACACATCGCGGTGGATAAAATAAATCTATCGCGGCGTGCCAAATGCCGGTGAAGAAACCCGGGATCATACTTCAGCGTTGCGCGTTTTATTTAATTTTGGAGAATAAGTGAATTCCTTCATTGGGGTTTCCAAGATAGGATTCTTTTCAATTTTATCAGCTAATTCAGCAGCTTTAGTGCCCGGCATTATGACTTCAAGATATTTAATGGATGAAAAAGGAACAAAAAACAACTTGTTCATTTTTGATAAAGGCCTTTGGTCATATTCACCGGAAACGGAATCCATAACTTCCTGGAAGTGCCGACCGCTTATTGTTACACCTGCCGCGTTAGTTGTTGTTACAGTCCCGCGCATAATATCCACGGGCATTTCTTTAAAGTTTCTTCTTAGAGCGATTCTGACACGTTTGTCAATTAAGCTTTCGTTACATTTTTCATTCATAATCTCACCTTAATATAGTATTTGTTAATTTATTTTTTTCCTTACTAATTCAATAGAATTGGCTTTGCCGGTTGAGTCATCTATATCGATTATCGCGCCGGTAAGCCATACATTATTTTTTGCAATTTTATATCGGTTCGGCATTCCTGTTAGAAAGTGATTCATTACCGGTTCCACTTCACAACCGAGAATTGAATCACGAGAACCTGTCATTCCCAAATCAGTCAAACAGGCGGTTCCTTCAGAAAGAATTCTGTTATCGGCGGTTTGGACATGAGTATGAGTCCCGCAAACGGCAGAAACTTTACCATTCAAAAACCATCCCATTGCTATCTTTTCACTTGTAGCTTCAGCGTGAATATCAACAATTATAATATTTGTCTGCTGATGTATTTCTTCAAGAATATTTTCGACCGCTTTAAACGGACAATCAACCGGCTTCATAAATACGCGGCCAAGTAAATTTACAACGGCCACTTTTTTGCCCGCAGCGGTTTCAATAATTTTATAACCGTTGCCCGGAGCTGTATTAGGATAATTTAAAGGCCGGATTACTTTTGTATTTTCAAGTGTTACGGCGGCACAACTTTGCTGATAAACGTGATCGCCGGTAGTTATTACATCAACTCCATAACCGAGAATTTCATTCATTGTATCCGTAGTAATCCCTTTCCCGCCTGCCGCGTTTTCCGCGTTAGCGATAAATAAATCGTACTTGAGTTCATCACGCAGCACAGGCGCAAGCGTGTTGACAGCATGCCTGCCCGGTCGTCCGACTATATCTCCGATTATAAGTATTCTCATATCTGTAAATTTAATGATGAAT
>JAOZSF010000231.1 GCA_029939815.1 bacterium | reverse complement strand
AACTAAAGGAAAAAATCATGAAAAAATCCTTACTCTTACTCTTCGGAATTATTCTCGCTTCCTCAAATATATCGGAAGCTTCTACCTTCGGCTTGAATACTGTTCGAACACAGGTCACCGAAGCAACTCCTGACCCTGTTGATGCAAGCGGCGGCGCATTTTACTTTTCAAAAAATCTGATTTATCTTGGGGGTCCGATGAACCTTTCTTTTGATATTCAGTACAATTCCGATTTTGAGCAATGGGATTATGATCTTCCTACTCCTTTCTGGTGGTCACCTAAATATACCGCTTCGATAGGAACATATTTCGGTACAAACTCATGTACTATAACTTACGAAAAAGGAAGTAAGGCGGTTTTTGAAGAAAAAAGTAATGGATGGGTTATGGCTTCTTCAGGATTCCTCGGCCTTAAAAATAACGGCAGCCAGGTTTATTGTGAACTTAAAATTATGTCTAACTATATTTATTTCGTTAATCATTCTACTGAACGAGTTCATATTTTTGAAAAATCAGGGGCTTTTTCTCACAGGATAGTTACCGTTTTTGACCGCAATACTAATAGTTTGAATTATTCTTATAAAGATTCTACAAGTAAAATACCTATAAAAATTGAAGATAATTTCGGAAGATCAATTGATATTATGTTTAGCGGTTTGGGAATTACAAGCGTTGTTGACCACACAGGCAGACAAGTGTTTTTAAACTATGAAAAAGCTCCGGATAATAATAACTGGATGTCTCTACGCTCAGTTACTGATGCTATGGGCAATCAATACACTTACAGATATTCTGTTGTTACAAACTCTGCCGGACAAAAAGACGCTAACAATATTTCCGCGATAATAAACCCACTCGGAAATATTAGTTATTCGCAAACTTACGCAAGAATTAATTTGTATAATCAAGATATCGCAAGAGTAATTGAACAACAGGACGCTTACGGAAATGCCGTTGCTTTTGTCTATGATTTAACTAATAATACTGTGCAAACTATCTGGCCTGACGATGCCGCCGTTACTTACAAACATACGGACGAAAATGGCGCTTTGGAATATATTGAAGATTCAAATGGAAAAACATGCTTTTATGAAAATAATTCTAATAAACAAACGACTACTTTTACCGACAGGCTTGGTGATTCGACTTCTTTTGCTTTAAATGATGAAAACAGAAATTTGATGGCGATTACAAATTCCATGAATGTTCCACTTGCATTTGAATATTCATCTGTTACGCAAAGTTTTGTCAATCCGTTTACAAATGAAACAGTACAATTTGTGTTTTCCGATATGTCAAAAATAAATTATCAGGATGGTGCTTCGGAACAATTTTTTTATGACAATCACGGAAATCTTATTTCTAATATTAATCAGCTGGGAGGGGTAAACTCTTACACTTATAATTCCCACGGGTTTCCTCTTTCAGAAAAAAATCCGGACGGTGGATTTACCTACTCTTCTTACACTAGCAACGGCTTGCTTGCTTCCGTTTGGGAATCTGATCCCGGTATCGGTACTAACTTTTTCTTGCAAGACGCTCTCGGAAGAATTACAAATACAGTCTATCAGGACGGTACTTCTATCTCTTTTGAATATGACGCGAATGACCATGTTACAAAAATGATAAACCGGAGTGGATTTGTCAATGATTTTTATTATGACGCAAACGGAAATCTTTTCAAAGTTACTGATTCAAACGGGAATTCTTTGCATCAGGGGTATGATTTAATGGATAGAAAAACTACTGCGACTAACAAACTTGGAAATGTTACTGCTCTTGCATACAACTCTATGAATAATCTTTCGGAAGTTACAGACCCGCTTGGAAATATTATTAGAATTTTCGCCGACAAGCAGGAGTGCATTACTAACACAATTGATGCCGCAGGTTATAACTGGAAAAATGAATTTGATGCAGAAGGATTGAGAAAATCGATTACTACACCTCTCGGTTTTACTACAAAATACACCTACGATAAACTCGGAATACTTATTGCAGTTACAAACCCCCTCGGCAACACTTTATCATATACCCGAGATAAAATGTCCCGCATTACTTCCACAAAAAATTCCGCCGGAAATGAAACTGTTTATATTTATGATGCCGCAGGATATCTTGTTAGCATTACTAACGCAAACTTTGGCGCGCCGGTCTATTCACGTACCGCTTCAGGTATTCTTACTAATATTCATGACCAAAGAGGCAGCGACTGGAACTTTGTTTATTCTCCAAATTACCGCTTGCAAAAGACTACCGACCCTCTCGGCAACTCTTTAAATTATTCTTACAATCAAAACGGATGGCTTGATAAAATAAATTTACCTGACGGAAATATTATGGAGTATTTTTATAATATGGCAGGGAATATTACGCAACGTGTTTTCTCTTCAGGGCTCGCGCTGAACTTTTCTTACAATAATCTCGGCGGGCTGATTTCTGCAAACGATATTTCTTTCTCGCATAATGCTGTCGGAAGAATTACAAACACGCTTATTTCTTCAGCTTCTTTTTCCGCTGATTTTGATGCGGCAAATAGAATTGTTAAAGCCGGTTATAACAACAACGCCTTTTCAGTTTTCTATAGTTATGATGTACGCGGACTACTTACTTCCATAAGCAACGATTTAACTGATTCAGTTCTTACTTTTTCACATGATCCCGATGGAAGAATTACGGCTATAAAAAGACCAAATGGAATCGATTCTTATTTCGCATGGAACGCCGCTTCGCTACTTACAAACATTCAGCATGGCGCCATTGCATCATTGGAATATACTTATTCTTCAGATGGATTTGTTACTCAATGTGTTTATGAATTACCGCTTGACCCGGCGGATTTTATTGATGATAAAATCGAACCGCTTTCTTTTGATGCCGCTTCGCAAATTAGTTCTACTAACTATTCTTATGATTCACTTGGCAGACTCACGAACTCGCCGATTGGTAAAATAAGCCGGGATGCCGCTTCACGAATCACGGAAATCAGTTCGAAAAAAATTAGTTACAACGGGCTTGGAAATATTTCGAAAATTATTGATAACGGATTCACTAATAATTTTTATTATAATTACGCGATAAGTTCCGCGCCGCCTGTTGAAAACGATAACTTTTATTTTGTTTACACTCCGGCAGGGAGTTTGCTTTATCTTATTGACAAAACTAACGGAAATAAAATTTATTATTTTCACTTCAATAGAATCGGTTCGACAATTATGTTGACTGATGAAAACGGCAATGTTTCTGATTCTTATGCTTACACCCCTTTTGGAAAACTGTTAAAACATTCCGGGAATTTACTGCAGCCTTTTACTTTTATAGGGAAACGTGGCGTAATAAGTTTAAATACTAATAATATTTATAATATGAGGGCAAGATGGTATGATGCTGCTTCCGCGCGCTTTATGTCGAGAGAGCCTATCTGGCCGCAATTAAATAATCCAAATGCGTTAAACCCTTATCAATATGCCGGAAATAATCCTGTGAATTTTTCTGATTCTACTGGCACTATTTATGAAAAAGAAATCGAAAGCATGCAAACAGATTTAGCTGTTAGTTATAATTTCGCAAACTTTCAACAAGCATGGAGTTCTATTCCGCTATGCTGGGTTGCGATAGAAGCAGCTAAAGGTATAGATTATTTCTTTAATGAACCAATCGCTCCTGTTGTTGTTATTACTGAAGAGCGCTATACTCTTGCCGATCATATTGACAGGATACAAAACGACCCATGGCGCAGAAAAAGTAAAAAAATAGAAAAATTGTCTGAAAAACAAACGTTACACGAAGCGAATAAACAATTAGAAAAACAAAAAGAGGCTTATAATAAAATACGTCAAAAAAAACAGAACCAAAAATTAAAGCGTCTGCAAAAACTTGCGCAAAATAAAGCAAGAGCTGTTGTTAGAAATATGAAAATAGGCGATAAAAAAGCACATTTGCCGTGGAATCAGTTAGACCGGAACGCAAATCTTGATTGGGGTGTCTGGGTTAAAGCAAACGGGCAATGGATGTTTTTTCCGGAGCCGGAGGATGGGAGACCAACAGCTCATGAAGAATATACTGATGTATATAAAGGTGCATACTTCTTTCATAATGATAATGTTCCAATTAAACCGGGCTTTGACCCGCGCGGGAAATACCACGACAGAGCTTTAGTTTTGACAGAAATAAAAGGACAAGAAGTTGGTGTCTGGCTCCATAATGTGCAAGCAATCGAAATAGGCAATGGTCCGGCATGGTATTAATTTTATTTCTTTACTTTTTAACTTTAAAACAAAATTATCATGAAAACTTTAATTTTATTAGCATTAATTTTATCAACTACAATTGCGTTTGCGGGCACTATTTCTTATAATTATGATAAAGCAGGCAGACTTACCGAAGCAAGATTTGAAACCGGCGG
>JAOZSF010000230.1 GCA_029939815.1 bacterium | reverse complement strand
ATCTTAATTTATTATATCTTTTTCGTAATGGATTTTCAATCACATAATAATTTTAGTTGACATCTTTTCATTCTTGTGCTATACTTTATATATAATTTGAACTACCGCATACTATGAAAATTAAAATAAAATTGTTTTTAATAACAATAATTCTCTGCTCAAATATTTTCGCAGAAAATATCTCTCTAACAGACGCTCGCACCGCTGTTGACGGCTGGCTGAAATTATCACACTCTCAATTGTCTGCAACATTTAATAAACCGATTGATAATATTTACAGTTGCAGTAACAGTACCGGACTTTTACTTTATTATGTCGTAAATTTTGAAAATGAAGGATTTGTGATTGTTTCTCCAAACAGCTTAATTGAACCGATTATAGCTTTTTCAGGCACAGGGTATTTAGACAAAAATCCACTGAATCCACTATTCGATTTTCTTAATGCCGATATGAACGAACGCATAATTTCTTTGAGCAATTGTAAATATATCAGCAGCTCAACAAATAAATTCACAAAAAAATGGAAAACTCTTTTTTCGGCAGCAAACAATAAAGTTTTTGAAACTTCAATAAGCAGCATTGACGATCCGCGCGTTGATCCATTAGTAAAAACCAGATGGAGCCAGTCAACAGCCGGTGGAAACGCGTGTTATAATTATTACACCCCGCGATATGTAGGTTCTACTGTTACATGGGATTCCGGTAATTCTGCAAATTATGTCTGCGGATGCGTTGCAACGGCATTAGCTCAATTCCTTCGACAGAGAGAATACCCAACAACCGGTATCGGTACTGGTTCTAACTATGTCTCTGTTAGTGATTCATCACACTCTTCCGGTCGAATTTGGCAAAATTTCAGAGGCGGCGACGACAGTGGCGGCGCATATCTATGGAACGAAATGACTCTTATTCCAACTTCCGGCTCCACAGAAACACAAAGACAACAAATTGGCCGTTTGACCTACGATGCGGGAGTCTCGGTTAATATGAGTTACTCAAATCATGGTTCCGGTACTGACACTCTAAAGTGCAAAGACGCTTTAGTTAATGTTTTTAACTACGCTAATGCCATTAAAGGAAAAAATTCATACAATGAGTTAACGGGTCACGGTTTATATGAAATGATTATTCCTAACCTTGACGCGAAAATCCCGGTAATCCTGGGCATCACAGGCGAATACGGCGGGCACGCAATTGTATGCGATGGTTACGGTTATAATTTTTCAACTCTTTATCATCACCTTAATATGGGTTGGGCAGGAAGTGACAACGCCTGGTATGAATTACCAGATATCGGTACAGGGTATAAATTTAATAAAGTATATAAATGCGTTTATAACATTTTCGAAACAGGTACCGGGGAAATTATAAGCGGAAGAGTTCTTAATGACTCCGGCAATCCTTTATCAAATGTCGTTGTTACTGCCGACGGAATTACAAACACAACTGACGCGAGAGGAATTTACGCTTTAGTTCACGTAACTTCAGGAACAAAAACTGTAAGCGCAAACAAATCAGGCTGTATTTTCTTATCAACCAACGTAACTGTTAATACTTCTATAAATTACAGCACATCAGTAGGAAACGTACCTGATGTAAATTTCACTGCAGTACCGGAACCGTTTTTATTTACGGTTTATTGTTTATCGTTTGGTATTTATTATTTAAAGAGGAGGTAAAATAATGAAAACTCAGTTAATTTTTAAACTCTCTTTAGTTTTGTTGATCAGCTCTTTTTGTGTCTTCGCGGAAAGTGACGATGATATCGCAAAAAAACAGAAATTAATAAAGATAACTAATTCTTCCTTTTCAAATCTTCTCGCTCAGGCAAATGAAAAATATGCCGCCGTAATGAACGAACAGGAAAAATTAATCTGGACCCTCTCTAATTTATGGCTGTCAGTTGACGAAACAGCTGATGTGCTTGACTGCGCAAATGATGAAGTTATATATTTTCTGTCAATATTTGAAAACAGTACTCTTGCTAATTATTATAAATCTCAGATAAATAAAATCAATAATTCTGATTTTCATCCGGACGAGCATTTGACTAAATTAGCGAAAAAGTTTCGCGCGGAACTTAAAAACATGCAAAAGTCCGGTACGCGAAAAAGGAGATTTCTAAAAGATAATGGCAGTCAAACAATCGCCAAAAGACTGAAACAGGTTGAAAATGAAATTAATAAACAGAAAAAACAATTTGATAAATTAAAAAATAAACAGTTGAAGGAACTTCAAAAACAAATGTCTTCCGCACAAAAACAAATCAAATCTTTTGAAAAGGCGGGAAAAAACTTCAAGGTTCCTAAAGTTCCCAAAGTTCCAAGAAGATGAGAAGCAGTAAAACCAAAAAACGTGGATACAAATTAAAGAATACATTAAACCATATAAGAAAGACTTTACTCCTTCAAAGTAATAATAATAAAAATTGAGTTAAATTTAACTCATTAAACTTATGTGATTCTTATGTGATTCAAAAAAGTAAAATAATGCATGATTGAAAATCAAAAATATATGTGGATGGAATATGCTGCCATGCTCGCAGAAGAAGGGCGATATTCCTGTTCACCCAACCCTATGGTAGGCGCGGTCATAATTTCTGACGGAAAAGTTATCGGTGAAGGTTATCATAAAAAAGCCGGTGAACCTCATGCGGAAATCAATGCAATCACATCCGCAAAAGAAAAAACCGAAAACTCAACCCTATTTGTTACCCTTGAACCATGCAGCACTCACGGGAGAACTCCTCCGTGCACGGAAGCTATCATTAAAGCCGGAATTAAAAAGGTAATAATCGGCGCAATCGATCCAAATCCCAAGCATTCGGGACAAGCTGTTGAAATTCTAAAAAATGCCGGAATTGAAGTTGAAGTCATTAATGATCAGGAATGCGAAAATCTCAATGAGAAATTTAATCACTTCATCACTGCCGGTATTCCCTTTGTCCACGCGAAATGGGCAATGACTTTAGACGGCAAAATCGCCACCCGGACAGGAAGTTCAAAATGGATAAGCTGCAGCGAAAGCAGAAGATCCGTTCATAAACTACGAGCGGAATATGACGCTATAATGACCGGTTCGGGAACAATTCTAAAAGATGATCCTCAATTGAATGTTCGTCTGGAAGGTGAATGGCGGCAGCCGGTAAAAATAATTATTGACAGTTTATGCAAAACACCGGCAGATGCGAAAATATTAAGAAGCGGCGCAAAAACAATTATTGCCTGTGGGCAGGATGCTTCAGAGGTGAAAATAGCTGAACTTGAAAGCGCAGGAGCAAAAGTAATAAAAATCGCCACAAGGGAAAATAAAAAAATTATTCTGCCTGAACTTTTTGAGAAACTAGTCGGCGAAAATATTTCATCCGTTTTTGTTGAAGGCGGAAGTTTATTGCTTGGCGCTTTGTTTGATAATCACCTTATTAATAAGGTATCTGTTTTCATAGCGCCAAAAATCATCGGCGGAAAAGAAAGCCTATCACCTATTGGCGGAATAGGAATTGAAGAAATTTCAAATGCCATAAATTTAAATAATTTGCATACTGAGCAAATTGGATGTGATATTATGATGACAGGGAAAATAACATAAGTTAATATTGAATATTTTATAAAAACCAACATCCGCTTGACATTTGCCACCACTTATGATATACTATGTTGTGAAAAGTAAGAAGAACTTTCTTATGGCTATAATTTAAAAGAAAGATTGACGGTAGCTGAATGCGTCGCAATCTTCGATAGATGCTGGGAAAGCAAGCGCAATCCCCGGCAAGAAATTTTAAAATAGAAAGTGCTTTTAAAGTGAAAGCACGGATTAAACAAAAGATTTTAACTTCATTATATTGGAGACAAAACATTATGAAAAAAGTATTAAATATAGCAATTTGCTTATCAATCGTTATCGCTGCAATCGTTTATGCAGGCACAACAAAAACTGACTTTGACAAAGGCGGATTAAAAGGGCAACTAAAATCAAAAGGTGCAGCAACTGTATCAGAAACAAACGGCTGGGTTGTTTTCGCAAACATGACTGACAAAGATCAGGTTATTATTACTGCAGCAAGTAATGTAAAAGGTGTAATCATGGACAACGGAAAAATGCTCAAACAGAAAGGCAAAATCTCCGGTACTATTGATAATATCATCATTGCTACTCAAGCTCCTGATATCACAGATCCTGCCAACATTATTACAACTCTTGCAGGAAATGAAAAACTTTCGATTAAATTGAAAGGTGTTAATGTTGGAACAGTACTCGCTAAAACAATGAAAATGGTTCTCGTTAATGATATCAGTGGTGCTATCGCAGGTACAGCAACTAAAGGTGTTAAAATCATGACACAAGACGGCGGTATCGAAGGTGATGCAACTGAAGATGTATTAGTTGGTGCTTATGACTATGCTGT
>JAOZSF010000229.1 GCA_029939815.1 bacterium | reverse complement strand
GCCCCGATCACCGCGACTTTGATTTCAGAATTTATTCCCCCTTTTTTAAAGGGGGGAGGTGTATTTATTCCCCCTTTTTTAAAGGGGGTTAGGGGGATTTTACCATTGTCCGCCGCAACGAGTTTGATTTCTCTGATTAGAACCGGACAGTCATAATCAATTCGTGTGCATTTCAGCATGCAGGGATGGTCGCAAATATGTCCAGTGATGAATGGCAGAGGATTTTTTGAAATAATTAATTCATAAGCTTCCCGATATTTTTTCTCCTCTACAAGATGAATGTATTGCGGGATGTCCTGATGAATCGGACAATTTACAACGCATGGAGCGATATAACAATCAAATAACGGAAGTTTGTCAGCAATTTTAACTTTTGAGTTTTTTTGTTTTGAATAAAGAGGATTAGTCAGAGAATTTTCCGCAGTAGAGATGATTTTTTCTATGTTGATCTTTTCCGGAACTTCTGTCTTAATCGATTTTTCAACAAGCTGGTTGAAACGGTAATATCCACCGGGCTTGAGTAAATCAGTTGCAAGTGTTATCGGTAAAATTCCGGTGCTCAAAATGTCTGAAATATTAAAAACTGTTGCCCCGCCTGAATAAGAAATTTTCAATTCATCACCAAGCTCTTTGGCAAGTTTAGCGGCAAGATTAATTGTCAGCGGAAAAAGAGCTTTTCCGGACATATACATTTCTTCACCCGGTAAGTTGTTTTTATTATTTTTAACGCCGAGAGTGTTCGACAGTTTTACACCGAATTTTTTCCCGTTTGCCGTCGCGAGATCGTGCAGTCGTTTTATCATATCAACTGCATCACAGAACTGCAAATCGTGAGAAAAGCTTTCTTTTGAAAGTTCAATATAGTCATATCCGGCATTATCAAGGATGTTCTTTACTTTTTCGTAGCCGAGTAATGTCGGGTTTAGCTTAACAAAAGTATTGAGTTTTTTCTCTGTGATGATGTAAGAACATATCGCTTCAATTTCTTCCGGAGGACAGCCGTGCATAGTTGATAAAGTTAACGATGAAGAAATATTCGGTGAGATATTTTTGGAGATTTCCTGAGGAAGTTCAGCAAGATATTCATTGAATAGGGGATGATGTTCCGCGTTTTTTAAATTTTCGATGAATGAGTTTACTTTCTCGCTTTTTATTCCTTTGAGATCATAGCCGACACTCATATTAAAAATAAAATCGCGAGCAATTTTTTTGAAAAATTTGCTTTGAATAAAATGCAGCGCAATCCACGCTTTTAAATACTCATCAAAAGCTTTGGGAACTGTGTATTCAGATGACCATTCGGTGTTGTAGGCTTCGTCTTCCGCGTCAATACACGGTTTTTCAATTTCGAGAGTGTCAAGAATCTGAACGGTTTTTAACTCAAAAAAACGTGCTCCGGTAAGATATGAAGCAATAATATTTTGTGCGAGCTGAGTGTGCGGTCCCGCTGCCGGTCCGATTGGTGCCGAGCATGTTTCATCGAATATCCGAAAAGATTTTGATGGATTTATGTGAAAGAATTTATTTTCGGGAATGCCGAAAACGGATTTTTTTTCTTTATATTCTTCCGTTATCCAACTCAATAGTCGCGAAAACGGAATAGGGGTCATTATGTCAGACATTATTATTTAACGATTTTATGATTTAAATATTTATATGTACCCGCTTCGACTCGAGGCGGGTAATATTGGATAAAATTCCCCTCTTGTCGAATATCCCGAGCATTCCCTCGGGGAGAGGGGTGGCGCACAGCGCCGGGGTGTGTTATTTGTATTAGACAATTTACTCCGCTGGCGCTGCGTGACATTTTTGTGTCGAATACGCGTAAGCGCCCCGCGGATGCCGGGGCTGAACACCGCCCCGAAATTCTCCGGGAACCTCGCAAATACGGATTACGGATTCCGGTCCCGAACACGATTTTTGCTAACCTTTAGTCTCGGGATGCTCGTAAATATAAACAAATTGAAATTTGTATATTTACGGCAATTACGGATTACAGCCCCGTCTTCTGATTAAATTCTTCAATTAGTTCATCCCAACGGGCGGGTTGAGCGAAAATCTTTTTCCATAATTTTCTGTCATACCACAATTGGTTCAAGTCTTCTAATTCTTTGGCTTGCTGCTCAATCCATGTGTAATATTTCAGATTATGAATTTTCTTGCGGTCAATATAATTCAACTCCTGCATATTATCGGTAGTTGCACCGTTAATGCAGCCGTCAAAATCAATTTTCGCTTGAGTTTCCGTATAATTCCCGCGTTCGTCACGAAGTTCATTAACCCGTGATTTGTACATATCGGCGGAATCGGTAGCGACAGTGAAAATCACATCATCTTCGGTTAATTCATAATATTTCGCGGTTTTAATTGCTGACAGCACATTTGCGATGCTGGAAATTCCGAGCAGGTGAAGGTCATCAACAATTTCTTTAGGAATACCATCATTTACCAATGATTGTTTTCCGGTATCTTCATTGAAAAGTCTCAACAGCCGCATACACATTTCATCATCGATAGCGGTAACGACATCGGTATTTTTTGTGTTATGAATCCAAGGAACATGCTTGTCGCCAATTCCTTCAATTCGATGCCCGCCAAATCCGTTTAGTAAAAGAGTGGGGCATTGAAGAGCTTCAGAAGCAACAACTTTAATTTGCGGGAACTTTGTACGCAGGTAATCGCCGGCGGCAATTGTTCCCGCAGAACCTGTCGCGGAAACATAAGAGTGAAGAGAAGAATTTTCGTTTTTGATTTTGTTGAAAACCTCTTCAATCGCAGCGCCGGTAATTTCATAATGCCAGCACGCGTTTCCGAACTCATCGAACTGATTAAAAATAATGCAGTCTTTTCTTGTACGTCTGATTTCCCAGCATTTATCGTAAATTTCTTTTACATTCGATTCACAACCGGGGGTTGCAATAACTTCCGCGCCAATATCATGCAGCCATTCGAAACGTTCTTTACTCATTTCTTCAGGAAGAATTGCGACAGCGGTGCAACCCATAAGATAAGAATCGAATGCACCGCCTCGGCAGTAATTTCCTGTTGATGGCCAAACAGCTTTATTGTAAATAGGATCAAATTGACCTGTCGTGATTCTTGGTGCAAGACAGCCGTAAGCTGCGCCGACTTTATGCGCACCGGTAGGAAACCATTTACCGATAAGAGTAACAATCTTAGCTTTAACACCTGTGAGTTCAGTCGGAAGGACCATATAATTAACATCTCCGAAAAGTCCGCCTTTCTCTTTTGGTTCGTTGTGCCAAGTAATGCGGAAGAGGTTTACGGGGTCGAGGTCCCAAAGCCCCACATTTTTTAATTTATCGAGAACTTTTCCGGGAATTAATGACGGATCTTTCTGCTGAGCAAAAGTAGGGAGAAGAATATTTTTTTCACGGCATCGTTTTACAGCACTTTCAAGCACTTTTTTATCTACGACATGATCAATAAGTTTTATCATAATTTTTCTCCATTTTTTACTGCTAAATATTTTATTTTAGACACGAAATTATGTGAATTTATATTTTTTTATTCTTCTTTGATTTTATTTGTGACTTTGTAGTTTTGCTACCCAACGTAAAAAATAACATAAGCCCAGTTTGCGAGCAGTAAGATTATTCCGATTATCCACGCGCTTTTCTTTTCTTTTTTTGTTAATGTTATCTTGATTTTTCTTGCAAAAATAAATTTGAACAGCAAGTCAATCATAAAAATAATCCCTATAGAAAAAACTAAAGGATTAAAAAGCCATGCCTGAATATAATTACCATGGAATAAAGAAATAATTCCTCGAGTAGTTCCACATGTCGGACACGGATAACCTGTAAATCTTTTAAACAGGCAAAGATCTACAAATTTGCTCAATTTAAAATTAATAATGGTTGCGATGCAGACCAAAGTTAACCATATAACTAAAACCAATACCGCAAAGAGCGGAATGTTCGGATAACGCGAATCGCGGGAAAATTTAACTTTCACATTTTTTCTCTTTCAATGCTTCCTGTTTATGAATTGGCTGCCCCTGCCGCAACACCAAGAATCATTAAAGCAATCCAGATTAGTAAACCAAGAACTTGCAGGCCAACGCTAACCATTCCGCAAATTTTCCCTGCTTGGGTTAATCCTCTGCCTTCCGGGTCCATAATTCCCTCATCCATTTCCTTGAGATCTTTACTTCCCATGACCCAGGCAATAATTCCACATACGATACAGCATACGAGCCCCAGAATACCGAGAACAAGAACAGTTGTTCCACGATGCGGTTTCAATGTTTCTACTTGTGCGTCAACGGATTCTACTTTTACAATGGCTTCTTCATTCATGGTTTCTCCTTTTTTGTTTAGTTAAGTTTTTCTACGTATAAAATAATAAATAATAAATGATAAATTGTTGTTAGACGTTGGACGTTGGACGC
>JAOZSF010000228.1:2907-4417 GCA_029939815.1 bacterium | reverse complement strand
AAAAAAGGAAAATTATGAAGAAATTACTACACAGACTACGGACTATCCTCCTTTGGCGGACGCTTCACGCGGATTATCCTCCTTCGGCGGACGCTTTGCGCGGATTATCCTCCTTTGGCGGACGCTTCGCGCGGATTGCTCTGCTCACCGCATATTGCTTTATGTTTGTCGGCACAACTTTCGCAGGACACGTAAAAATTTTCAGTGCTAAAAACAACAGTCAAGTAATTAAGCTGACAAATGATTTAGTTTCTGTTGTTTCTTTTTCAAATAATTTTACAGAATCCGGGAAATTGCTCATCTTTGCTGAAACTTTTGCTTATAGCCCGCATTTTTGGTCGGAGCCATTTGAAGCTCAATTCGCTTTTGAACTCAATGGGACTATTGTTCAATCCAGTATGCACTATCAGGATGTTTTTACAAATCGGACTGGATACGCTGCCACTACTATTTCATTTGCTGATGTCTTGGATATTTCTCCGGGAAACAATTCCATTAATTTTCAAATCAAAATTAAACAATTAGTTGATGCTTATTTGTCCGAGCCGACTATGAATATGATTTTTATCCCTGATAACGGATCTGTCGTTTCGTGTCATGTTGCTCGGATGGAAATTGCTACTCCATTTACCGCTTCAAGCGATTGGCAAGATATTATTTTTACAAATCTGAATTTGGATGCCGGTGATTATCTTATTGTTGGAACTGCGGCTGCGGCGCCTGTTGCTGGCGACCAAAATGCAAACTTTTATCTCAGAGCTAAAGCCGCAAGTTATCAACTCCCGCAAGCGGAAATTGATTTAAAAGATATCGGCGATGACGGGATGGACAGTAGTATTGTCATCAGTCGTGGCGACCAAATTGCCAACACCCCTGTCACAAATTTCCATTTACAGATTCGAACGCCTTATGATTCTGTCAAACTTTATAGAGCGGCACTTTTTATTATTTATCAACCTTTTAATATTTTTCAGCCGGAAATTCAAATTGATTCTGTACCGGGTCCACTAACTTGGGACTGGTCAAACTCTAATTCTAATTTTGAAAAAGGAGTCGTTTATTATTCCGAACCGAAAACTGTTTTGCAGTTAAGTAGTTTTACTCTAATTACAACAAATAATCGCTGCCTAACAAAAACTCAACTTTTATGGAATGATGCTACTGTCGGTTTCCCACGCGAAGAAGAACTTGCGAATGGAATAAATACACCTTATTGTTATTCAACTCATTTAACTTGGGTAAATAAAGTTGCAAGCGGAAGTAACATTTTTTCAACTTTAATTGGTCACGGAACTTATGACTCGGCACCACAGGATAGCTCGATTTCAAGCCCGTCCCGTTGGCAATCTGCCGTAGCTGTCACTATTCCCGAGCCATTTTATTTATCTTTTATTATTTACTGTTTATTATTTATTAATAGGAAATTTATTTTTTCTTTTCAGAAAAATTAAATTTATAACTTAACCTAAGGGAAATCTATGAAAAAACTACTACACGGACTACGGATTAT
>JAOZSF010000228.1:0-2807 GCA_029939815.1 bacterium | reverse complement strand
CGGATTATTATGCTTACTGCTTGCTGTTTATTATTTACTTCTCGTTCTTTTGCAATCGTTACTAATATAAACTCAGGTGTTACGCATGAAGCAATAGTTGATGCGGTTGATGCCGCTGATTCAGGTGACACTTTGCTTGTATCAACCGGTTTGTACAGTTATGTTTCATTGAATATCGTTAATAAGAATCTTACAATTATAGGTGGTTATGCACTTGATTTCTCCGATCTTATTTCAAGTTATGATACGGTTTTTGAAGCAAGTGGCTACTGCATAAGTTTTTCTCATTCTACTTCTACAGTTGAAAGATTAACGCTTACAGGTAGCATAACCGGAATGGAATCTTATAACTCGTCTATTGTAACCGCGCGATACTGTACTGTAGAAAATAATATTTCATATTTTCCGGGTGCGGGATTATATGTACATTCCAGTGGCGTACTTGTACTTCAAAGTTCTTATGTCGAAAATAATTCATCAACAAATACCGGTATTAATGGTTATGGTGGAGGTGCTTTTGTTTCTTCCAACGGAAAATTAATAATTTCAGAAAATAGCCGGATTAAAAATAATTCCGCAACGGTAAGAGGCGGCGGAGTCTATGTAAACGGAGCTTATTTTGAGGTTGGCAGTAAAGCTTACGTTTCCGGAAATACAGCAGGTGAAGATGGCGGTGGCGTTTATGTTAATAGCGGAACTTTGCTCGTTCACGATAGAGGTGATATCGGATACCAAACTTCAACACCGAATACAGCCGGAGAAAAAGGTGGCGGAATTTATGCTGTCGATTCTTTGGTGACTTTTAAAGACTCAGGTACTTATTTGTACAATAATTATGCCGTAGAAAAAGGCGGCGGAGCTTATATTTCCGGTGGAATGATGCTTGTTATAGATGGTGCTGAAATAGGTTATGATAAATACGCTTGCTCAAACTCATGTGACAACGGTGGCGGAATTTATGCCGCAGATGGTTCTATCGTTGCAATTACAAATTCTGCAATTCGTAATTGTTATGGAAAATTCGGTGCAGCCATTTTTTCTGATGATTCGACAATCTTTATTAAAAATTCCGAAATCGGAAACACTAATGATCTTTATACAAATATCTCTAAATATGATGGTGGTGGAGTATATGCCATCGGTGGCACTTGCCTTGTTTACCACTCTACTTTTGTGAATAATCAGGCCGGTGATGAAGGCGGAGCGATTTCCGTTGCAACCTGTGATTTAATGATTACAAATACTATTTTTAATAATAATAAAGCTGTTGAAAACGGCGGCGCATTGTTCGCTTTTTTTGGTTCTATTTTGAATGTTAGTGATAGCACCATTGTTTCCAATTCCGCAAACAACGGAGGGGGAATTTGGTGGGACAGCAACACAAATATGACCATAGTAAATTCAACTGTAAATCGCAATGAAGCGGATAATAACGGCGGTGGAGTTCTGGCAGCAGGTTCCGGCTTGGTTTCATTTAATAATGTTGAAATAACTCGTAATAGTGCAGATGCCAACGGCGATGGAGGAGGACTTTATGTGTCAGATGGGCAAAATGTTAAATTAGTTGATTCCGATATTGGCAATAACGGCGCAGGAAAAGGAAGCGGTATTTTTATTAGAGACGGTGCAAATGTGGAACTTTCTGCAGTTGACGATGATGTGCTAATGCAAGGAAATACAGCAAAATATGGCGGCGGAATTTATATAGAAGATGAAAATTCCATAATCGATATCGTTTCCACTTCGGGATATCAAATTACTATGTCATATAATCTTGTAAATAATGCCGGTGGAGCAATTTATGCACACTCAACATCTGAAGTGGCCGTGCTGGGAAATGTTAAATTTTCTCATTGTTCGGCTGATTACGGCGGAGCGGCTTATATCGCGAAACAGGCACGAGCGAAATTTGAAAAAATCGAAAATTATCAGCCGGTAATCGAACGTTGTTCGGCGGATATCAGCGGTGGTGGAATTTGTGTTATTACTCCTGATGCTTTGGTGAGTTGTAACGGTGTTCTTTTCGGCGGGAACAATAAAGGGAATAAAGCTAAAGGAGAAAATAGCGGTGAGGGCGGCGGTGCAGTTGCCGTTTTAAGTGAAGCGGAATTTGCTGCCGTAGATTGTGTGTTCCGGGAAAATAATACTCTCTCCGATGGTGGAGCAATTGCTGTCTTTTCATCTTCGGCGGTTATTGGCAGTAATGTTACCGCCGGAGCCGGAAACCCGATTTCAAACTCTCTTTTTATAAAAAACATGGCTACAAACAGCGGATACGGCGGTGCGATTTATGTCGATAACGGAATCGCTCAACTTTATAATATTGCTGTTATAAGCAATAGATCCCTTCGCGGAGGCGGAGTTTACGCAAATTATTCTGATGCGTTTCTGGAAAATGTTTTAATCGCAAATAATTATTCTTCTCTTATTGGTGGTGGAGACGGAATAGCTTTATTCTACGCAGATGTATCAATTAACAATTGTACTATTGCCTATAATTATGATTCGGGGATTAATGTAGGAAATAACAGTTCGGTTTCAATAACTAATTCTATAGTTTGGGGACATCAAGATTATCAAATTACTACTAACCCGGTTCAGACCGTTGTATATTCAGATGTTGAAGGAGGATATTCAGGTGTGGGAAATATAAGTTCTCATCCATTGTTTTGGGATCAGACAAAACTTAAATATCAACTCCTGGAAGGTTCTCCTTGTATCAATACGGGAACTAATTTAGCGTGGATGGCTCCACCGGCAACCGATCTTGACGGAAACGAGAGAATTCACGATGGTACGGTTGATAT
>JAOZSF010000227.1 GCA_029939815.1 bacterium | reverse complement strand
GCAAATGTCAGTCCGAACATAATTGTTACAGCCATTGCTTTAAAGAAATCATCCAATAAAAGCGGCATCATACCAAGAACAGTTGTTGCCGCCGCCATGCTCACCGGTCGAATTCTACTGACAGACGCATCGAGAATTGCCTGGAACTGAGGTTTTCCCATTTTGACTTGCGTATTAAATTCATCCATAAGAACGATAGCGTTTTTAATCTGCATACCTACAAGACTAAGCATTCCAAGTAGCGCCATAAATCCAAAAGGTTGTTTTGAAATCAAAAGTCCGGCGGTAATACCTATCATAGCGAGCGGAACAGTCAGCCATATTACAAGAGGTTTTTTTATTGAATTAAAAAGGAAAATAACAATCAGCACCATAACAATAAGAAATAATGGGGCGTTCGCAGCAAGACCTGCCTGTGCATCACTTGAGTTTTCAAATTCTCCTCCCCACTCGAGCATATATCCCGGCGGCAATTTAATTGCTTCGATTTCTGGTCTTAATTTATTGAACAGAATACTTGAAGGTCCCTTTTGCTGATCACATTGTACTGTAATAGTTAAGCGCCTGTTTCTTCTAAATCTGATAGAGTCTTTAAAAACGGTGTTAAAGCCTGAGATGATCTGTCTCAGCGGGATCATTCTTTCAGCTATCGGGCTCCATATTTGTATATCATTTAGATAAGCAACATTATCTCTTTCGTTTTCAGGCGCTCTTGCCATAATATTAAGCAGCGTATCTCTTTCGCGATAAATTCCTGCTTTAGTGCCGTCAAAAGTCATTTGAATGATTTTACAAACATCAGGACGCTCAATTCCCGCACGACGCGCCTGCGTTTCCAACATAATCGGCTCTACCACCGGAATCATTTCTTTCCAATCGGTTCTAATTCCTCTTGCTTCGCCGGATTCATACATTATTCTCATTGATTGTTCAGCGAGACTGCGCAGAACGCTGCCATCCGGCCCGCTGAATCTCGCTTCGATTTTTGCTCCGCCGCCCGGCCCCATTTCGAATGGTTTTACAACAGAAACGACATCGAGTTCTGTTTCGTTCAAATATTTTTGAACTTCATCGGTTAATTCTGCTAAAGCTTTCGGATCATCTACTGAAACAAGGTGAGTAAAATAACAACTGTCGTTTTTCTGCGCGGTGTAAGTCAACAGAAATCTCGCGGCTCCCTGACCGACAATTGTAGTTACATCGGTTACATGATCAAGTTTCATCAAGTAATTTTCAATTTTTTCCGCGGTTTTTTCCGTCTCACGGATATCCGTTCCTTCGGTACGCCAGCAATCAATCATAAACTGCGGTCGCGTTGACGGCGGGAAGAATGATTTATCTACATAATCGAAGCCGAAGACAGCCAAAGCGAGTAGTCCCGCCATAATTCCGCATGTAATCCATCTGAACCGCAGACAAAAGCTCAAAAACTTTTTATAGAAAACAAAGAAAGCGCCGCCATAAGGATCAGCTGCAGCTTCTCCTTCTTTTCTCTTTTTTGGTTTTATAAAACGCGCGCATAAAAACGGCGTGACTGTAATAGCGGTAAACCAGCTCATCAGCAAAGATATTCCTACAACCTGAAAAAGCGAGCGGCAGAATTCCCCTGTTGAATCCTGTGACAAGCCAATGACCCCAAAAGCGATTATCGCGACAAGTGTACCACCTAACAGCGGGAACATAGCCTGACCGACAATTTCATTGGCGGATTTTATTTTATCTTCACCGGCTTCGATTTTTACAAGCATTCCTTCTGTAATAACTATAGCATTATCAACCAGCATACCGAGAGCGATAATCAGAGCCCCAAGTGAAATTCTTTGAAGAATAATCCCTTCCGATTTCATTATAATAAATGTCGCACAAATAGTAATCAGCAAAACCGCACCGATAATCAAACCTGACCGAACACCCATAAAAATAAGCAGCACAACTATAACAATAAGAATCGCTTCAACAAGATTTACCACAAAGCCGTTTACCGCCTGTGTAACGGCATCCGACTGCATAGAAATAATGCCGCTGGAGATGCCTGCCGGAGCGCTTGCTTTCAACTCATTGTAACGTGCAGAAAGAGCATTTCCCATAGTAACGACATTTCCGCCGTCAACACATGAAACACCGATAGCGAGTGCCGGTTTACCATTAAATCTTTGAATATACGTCGGTGGATCCTGATATCCTCTTTTTATTTTTGCGACATCTTTTAAATATATTAATCTGTCGGGAGTTTTACTGATTAACAAGTCGCCAAACTGGTCTATGGAAGAGAACTCACCTGACGGCTGAATAGGTATATAGTCAGGTCCCGCTTTTACCTTTCCCGCATCAGAAACAAGGTTCTTCGCTGCAAGCGAATTATAAATCTGTTCCTGCGAAATGCCAAGCTGCGACATTTTCTCGCGTTGCATTTCAACATAAACCACTTCAGGTATATTTCCGAAAATTTCTACTTTTTTTACGTCTTGAACAAGTAGCAGCTCTCTCTTTAAAAATTTTAAATAATCGTTAAGCTCAGCGATGCTGTAATCATCACCTGTAAAGGCGATATACACACCATAAACATCACCGTAATCATCATTTATCACCGGCTCACCACAGCCGGGCGGAAGTTTACCGCTCGCATCATTTATTTTCCGCCTGAGTTCATCTTTAACCTGCGGCATTGAGAACTTATCATATTTGTCTTTGATTGTAACCGTAACAACTGAAAAACCGACATGCGATTCAGATTTAACCTCTTTAGTCTGACCAAGCTGCTGTGCTGCCTGTTCAATGACATCGGTCACTTCCCTTTCCACTTCCTTTGCGGTAGCACCGGGATATAATGTGGAGATGACTATGTCTTTAATAGTAAATTCCGGATCTTCAAGTCTGCCCATTTTCCCGTAAGAAATAATTCCGGCGCCGATAGCTAATATAATTAGAACTGTCGTTATAACTTTTTTCTTTATTGTAACTTCTGCTATTTTCATAATGTTAGTTTAAGTCTGAAGGTCAACCCCGGCATCCAGGAGACACCCGATTTTTTATTTACACAGCGCGGATATCCTTGTCCGCAAAGTTGCAAACGTTAATTTTCACACAATTAAGTATTTTCCTTGTTCGCACAGCAGGTCGAAGATGCGCTTTGGAGTAAGCTACACGCAACATTTTTTTATTTCGAATATTATGTATTCTGTAGCCGACCTCGCTGAGGTCGGAATTCTCCGCAGCCATCGGCAGCGGCTACAAAAGAATTGTGTATTCCCCAAGGATTTGAGGGCTACAATATATTTCCATATTTTGATCAATGTTTCTTAGGCGGATAATAAAAAATCGGGTATCTCCTGGGCATCCGCGGGGTGCTTACGCGAGGTCGTAAAAGGTCGTTAAATTTAAAAGAATTTTTTATATTCTTTTACTTTTGTTCCTTCAAATAGAGCTTTTATTCCCGATGTTGCGATTATATCTCCGTTTTTAAGTCCGGAACTGACAATAAATTCTCCGCCTCTCATTTCACCGGTTTGAATCTTTCTTTTCGTAACAATCATAGTCTGAGGATTAATCAGCCATACACATGAATCACCGTTCGCGTCGGCAAAAACAGCGTCTACAGGTACTAAAATATTATTATGTTTATTTACTTTATCGGTATCGTGGAAAACGGTGATTGTTGCGGTCATTCCGGGCATAATATTTACATCCATCGGCTTTTTCATCGTAAACGTTGCTTTGTACGTTTGAGTATCTTTATCCGCAATCGCGTCAAATTCTTTTAATTTTACTTTAAATATCCTTCCCGTAATAGACGCAAAAGTAGCATCAGCGGTGATTTTTTCGGAAAGTTCAGCAATTGTTCTGTTACCTCTTGCGACAGTAACATCTGCTTCCGGCACATCAATAAGAATATCCAGATCAGATGTGTCCTGAAAATAAACAACTTTCTGATTTGCCTTAACATCCTGATGAATATCGACATATTTTTCCGCTATTTGACCGTCAAAAGGTGCCCGTAAAGTCGTATCTTCAAGCGCTTTTTCCGCGGATCTCACTGCGGCGGATGTTACGTCAAGATTTTTCTTTTTCTGATTAAACTCATCCTGAGAAATAACCCCCTGCTCTACAAGTTTCTTAAAACTGTCAAACTGCGATTTTGCAAAATCATAATCTGCCTGCGCCGCTTTTAAATTTGCCACAAAGTCCCGCTGGTCCAACTGAGCTACCAAATCTCCTTTTTTCATAAGTTGCCCCCTCAAAACCGGCAGTTTAGTAATTCTTCCCGGAACAACAAAAGAAAGTTCAGCATCTTTAGAAGCTTTAACTTTACCGGGATAACTATTCCCCTCACTTTTTTTCGTAGTAGAGATGGTCATCATTTTTACCGGTCTTACAATTTCTTTTTTTTCTTCCACTTTTTTAGAACAGGAAATAAGAGAAGTAATTACTATCATAG
>JAOZSF010000226.1:1981-4438 GCA_029939815.1 bacterium | reverse complement strand
ATCGGTGTTGGATTTTCCGCGAAAAGTGTCAACTCAACGACAAAATTTGTCGTTTGCAATTCACCATTGTTGATGATTACAGACGCATTAGTAGGCGCACTGCCATCAGAATAATAATATCCGAGAGAAAGTTTCGGTCGGTCAGCCGGAGTGGAATTTTCACTTGTATTTACTTGTGTTGCTGTCTGTGGCGCTAATTTTCTGCCAAACAGAAACCCATGGTTATTACCAGGATTTTGTATCCAGTTATTAATACAGCTAACACCGGCATCATTTAGTTCAAGGGTTACTATAGAATTATTCAAATTGGCGGAGCCGAGAACAATATCACCAACATCATTCGCTCCTTGCGCTCCGGCTGTTTGCCAGGGATTAGCTCCATCGTAAGTCAGCCAATCAGCGCCTGTGCCATTAGTTGTACCTTCAACCCAACTGCGTTTCAGTTCATATAGATCGGCATCAATATCGCCGGTTGATTTCATAGAAAAAGTCAGAGATGCAGACACAACTTTTGCGGTAGAAGGCATAGAGGTTAAATCCCATTTTAAAAGCATTCTACGTTTATTATTTCCAACAACATACACAAAAGAAGCATCACCATAACAATGGGTCGGCCGCCAGGAATCAACACAAGTATCATCCATATCATCAGTAGTGTATCCCGCCGGCGAAACACCAACCTGAAAAGAAACATTTGTAACATCGTTATCAATAGACATAGCTGCAACATCCACCGGACCTTCCGTATTAGGAAACATTGGTTCGCATCTAAAGACAGCAGTTCCTCTTCTGTAATCCGGGTCTTCTTTTGCGGCGATAGTAACAAATTGCTCAACATCCCAGTTTGCCGCGCCGAAAACTATTGTCCCGCCGTTTGTAACAATAAGATCGGTAGAACCGGAAACTCTGGAAACGCTAACAGTAGAATTTTCCGGAGGAATAACCGACATTTTAACTGTAAATCCGTTTGTGCCGCCTTCAGCAACTACAATGCTCAACGGCGAAACAATAAGCTCAACGGTGTCATCATCAATTTCCGTACAGGTAATATAATTAGTGTCAACGCCGGGTCCGGCACATGACAAAATCGCTTTATTATTGCCAACGTCCGGGTCATCTCCCGCGTTTACTGTAACGGTCTGATAATCGCTCCAGTTTCCTGAATTGAAATTGAGAACAGTCGGGTCGGGCGATGGATTAATGTCACTATCTCCGGAATCGCGTGTAACAGTAACCGCGTAAGCGCCGCCCGGGTCGGTAGAAAGTCTTACGTCAAATATTTCCGAACCGTTTTCCGGAACTGAAATAGATTTTGGCAGAGCAATAATTCCGAAATCATCTTCTAACTCCGTTGCAGTAACATCAGCATCAGAAAGCCCGATACCTGAACATCTGAAAACCGCCTGCCCTATTTCCATGTCCGGGTCATCACTCGCGGCAAGAACAATATCAACACCGGTATTCCAATTCGCGGCATCAAGAATCGCCGGTGAGCCGGACTGAAGAGTAAGATTCGTATCGCCTGAAACGCGTGCGACAGTAACAGTAAAAGAATCTTTTGGAAGATAAGTAAGAAGAACTTTGAAAGAATTAGAACCGTTTTCAGGAACTTCTATCGCATTTGTCGATACGGTAAGATTCGGGAAATCACCATCAGAAATCCATTTATAAACCTGCATAGAATGTGCCGGAATAGAAAGTTCAACACCGCTGGAAAAACCGCTGACTGTTTCTTCGCTCAAAGTAACATTAAGCGGGGTGAGCTGTGAACCTTCCGGGGCGTTTTTGTTAGTATAAGAGTTGCTGTTAAGTTTCCAGCAAGTTGCTTGATGGTCTTTAACATAAACCGGTAGTAGAATTTCCACGTCCTGCGTCTGGAAAAGATCATAATTAAAAATAGCGAGTCCGTTGGTCACACCGTTTCTAAAAGCGTAACTGTAAATTTTAGGGTAACTGTTAGTTTGAAATTTATTTTTATAAAAATACCCGATAGAAGTGAACTCAGGATTATCGCCCGACTGTGTAGTTTCCACCATATTCCCTGCAATGATATTATTAATCGCCGCCAAGGCATAAAAATCGGGTTTAAATCGTTCGCGGTTTTTTTTCATTGTATAAGTACAGCCCCAAAGCTCAACACCTTCAAAAGTGCCCGACTGGGTAAAATAACATTGCCGGCGGATTCCATACTCTTTAAGCATTGCCAGCATGCTGTTTCCGGCGTTTAGCCCATGACAAACCGAACCAAAGAAACGGTTAATCGGTTCGCGTGGAACACCTGCTTTAGTTGTGTGATAGTTATACTCGTAAATAGATTGTTCCATTCCGGTTTCCTGCATAACGCTGTCTTGACCGTAGAGTCCGTTATCATAAATCTGGTACATCGGTCGCGCGAGAAACCACTTGAAAAGGTCTTCATTCGACTCCGCCACGTAAGCGACTTCATTTGACGTTGTA
>JAOZSF010000226.1:0-1881 GCA_029939815.1 bacterium | reverse complement strand
AGTTGCCGGAAGATTTATCCATGGTTCTGCACCGAGTTCCATTGCTAACTCACAAATTTGATGGGGGGTTATTGTTTTCTTGCCCATTGTGCTGCCACCGCCTTCGTACGGGCCTACTCCGGCAAATTCGCCGGCTGAATATTGGCGAATAGGGTTCGAGAGCTTGTTGGAAACCATACCGGTTGTATACAGACTGCGAACAATCCCCGGTTTGAGTATCGCCATAGCGTCCATAAAATCATCTGAAAAAGATTTGGATTTTGTCTGTCCGGCTTTCCATAGTTCAATATCATCAATTCTCAGTTTCCCGCTTCCCGTAGCCTTCAACTGAAAATGTTCGGATCCGGCCGACCATTCTGTATTAGTAACCCCGCTGACAGTTTGGGTAATTACATATTCCTGCCAGGCGGGCGTCAGAGAAATATTTCGCGATGCAGAGTTGTCTGAATTAATGTTGAGTGTCGGTGTTCCATCGGAATTTCTCGCGTAAAATTTGATGACCCAATCGCCATTTACATCCCCGAGATTGTTATAGTAAATCGGGAGTCTGAAAGGGGCGTCGCCGGCGCTTGATTCCGCCGAAACTGTTCCGAAATTTCCGGGGCTGTCGTTAGTTATAAGTGTCCAGTCACCGTTGCCAGTCCAATAGCTTTTTGCACCCATATATCCTTCGTCAATCCGAGTCGTATCGGTGCACATTATTGCGGCGTCTTCTTCGACTTGAGATAAAGTTATAGGTTCAGTAAATTCAAAAAACAGTTCCTTATCCTCGGGAAGCCACTCTGGAACATAAATCCGGGAAAATGAACCGGTGGTAGTTCTCGCCTCACCGTTAAGAATATTGAAAGTGGCGCCGTTAGTAATAAGGCCTGCCGAACCGTACTTGTAGAACCCGTTGGTGCTCCATAATTCTGCAGCAAAACCGTTAGTGTACAGCACCCCCCACTGGTAGATATAGCGGTATATTTTGCCTTCGAAGTTGTACTCCGCGCGTTTTTTCAAAGTGTTCGCCCCCCACCAGGCGTCATTGAGGTTCAGTCCCATGCGCACAACATCTTTTTGCACAACGTTTGTGGTTAAAGAAATAGTTGTAGCGGCGAAAGTTGTTGTTGCGAAGAAAGTTGCCAGCAATAAGCAGCACTTCCAAGTGAGAGCAGTTTTAATTAAATGTTTCATGATAGTTAAAAGGTTTAAAGGTTTAAAGGTTGGCGGGACGGTTAAAGTTAGCGTTTGTCCCGCCTGAGTAAATTTGCTCTGCTGAGCAAATTGAAATTACTGTTTTTTGCATTATTGTTTATGCTTAGAAAATAAGTATAAAGTCAAAATAAACATTCAATAATCAATAAAAAAATAAGGGTAATGAAATAACAGCTATGCAGTTCATCAAAAAGAAAAGATAAAAATCCTAACTTTATCAAGAACACGAGAGCGGAGTTACTTCGTTATGAGTTTTAAAGTTAATATTCCATTTCTTCTAATTTTACCATAAAAAAAGGTGGAATAGAATGGCTAAAAGAGATGTAATTTTGGGAAAAAACAGGGAAAAAGGGCGAAAGTATGTACAATATTATTTAAATATTTAAATATTGAAGTATTGAAGTATTTTGCCGTTAAATTTTTTTTTACCATGGATTACACGGACGATTTAAAAGAAGTATTTTTTTGTGGCAATCATTGGTGGCAGCTAACGAAGTAACGCCGTACTCATGTTCATCATTTTGTTTTTTTACGGGTATATTTCCTTTTTGTATTTTATACCACAACGTGGTATAATTTTAATCGTTTTTGTCCTATTCTTTGGATTATACAATGTCAAGCTGGAACCAGGCATGCCCCCCGGCATTCGAGGGGCATGCGGTCAAGAGCTTATTTTACTTTTCT
>JAOZSF010000225.1 GCA_029939815.1 bacterium | reverse complement strand
CGCGGGGCGCTAACGCGAACCCTAAAAATTATGAAATTCTTAAATATTTCAATAATAATAGCTCTCTTCTGTACCGCATCATTCGCGGAAAATATAAAAGAAAACAATAAAAATACAAAACCGGTTTCTACAGAAAAAAAACTTGAAATCAATATTTCAGGTTCACTTAAAGATTATAACGACAAGCCGGTAAAAGAAGGTTTTGTGATGCTTCAGAACCATCCGCGACTGTGCACCACGACCGATGGGAAAGGTCAGTTCAAAATCACGGGCAATATTCATGCACTGCCGGATACTTTGCTGGCATCGTGGGCGGGTTGTGAGACGGCGGAAATCCTCATCACCAATGCCGTGATGAAGAAACTGAATATTAAGCTCAAGGCTGAGGACCGGGACTATACGAAAATCGAGGTTGGCTGCGCAATTCTCGCCTCCCGTGCAGGTGCGGATTACAAAATTCATCACACATACGAAAAGCTCAAAGATACCACGCGCAAAATTACAAAGGACGAACAGGTTTGCGTGGATGCCTATCAGGCGTTCCTGAAAAACAAGGGCGAGGTAATTATCAAAAAAATTCTCGCCGGCAAGGAGCTGTCGGCGGATGAGGCGAAATACCGCTACTTGCTCCATGCGGAAATCAGCAAGCGTGCCGGTTTCAAATTATTTGGAAAACAGAAGAAAGGAGTTAAACAAAATCCCTATCAATCCTACTGCCGACCAATTCTCGATCAGGCAATGAAGGTTATGCACAAAGGCTATAAGGGCGAACAATTAACATCTGAAGACATAGAGACACTTCGCTTGTTCCGGGCAATTCAGGCGGTTTTCAAGCCCGGGAATGATGACATATTGTCTATTAACACCGCTGGATTTAACACACACGTTCAACGGATCACGACACCGCCTGTTGGCAAAAAATATTCCGACTTTAGCTTTTTAGAGCTTGATCCGATTCTTAAAGATAAGGCGTTTTCAAACTATTCATCTCTAAGTTTGACTGAATTCGTTCGTCTGGAATCTCTCGCTGATCTTTTTAATCGATTTGTAAGCGTAAAACTGAACGAAGACGGCTTACTGGCTCCAACGCCAAAAAATGAGCTGCGGAACAAATATTGGAAAACTCACGAACAAATCAAATCACTTTCAGAGTTGGTTGATGCCGCGAATAAGCCTGTCGTCTTGTGCTGGACCGTCCTTGAAGACAGAACCTACCCTTCGCCCGAGGCGCGTTTCGCGGAATATTTAAGACGAGCTTACAAAGATCAAATTGAAGTTATAACCGTGTCAGCTCCCAGTCCTATTTACGGCGATATGTCCATAGATGAGTTTCGTTATTTTGGGCCGAACCCGAATGCCGAACCTTTGCTTGGATTGGACACGCGCTTTGGTGAGGAAGACAACACTCCGATGCGTCATGCACGTATTGTAAAAATAGGATGCATGGAAAATCCGGTCATTTCCGGGCCTGTTTTTCTTGAAGTTCCGGGCAATCCCTATCGTGCCTTTGCGACTAAAGGAAATACATTTGTAGCGCTGCTGGATAAAAAAGGAACGAAAAGTTATGACCACCATAATGCGTCATTTAGCGTGTCAGAAGGATACTGGGAAAAAAATCCATTTAATTTCAGCTACTATCAGGGAGAAAATGATTACGGATGCTTTGAACAGGAATTGAGAGCTTTACTCAAAAATAAAGGCGTTTACGATGATGCTGTTATGGGAAAAACTCTTTTCCCGACTTACCCATCAATACTTTTGGCAAAACACGATCAGATGGAAGTGAAGCGCATAGATCATACAAACAATATTATTTATGCGGGTTGGATCAAGCCAACCGGAAGAGGCGCTTATCCAATAATAGATCGTTATGGTAAATGTGAACCTGATATTGAATTTCAATTCAAAATATCGCCGGACACGCGCATTGTTTTGAGAAAGAAAAACGGCAAAGCATATTGGCCAAACTTAAAAACACTTAAAAAAACGGGAACTCGTTTTATGGGAGATTTTGATGGCGTTACAAAAGGCCTCGCAACGCTTAATGATCTGCAAATCGGTGATCGCTTTCTCGCTGATTTTGTTATTAATGAAAAACAGAGCTCTCCACGCAAAAAACTGAGCGATAAAATTGACAAAAAGAAAGACCTTCTTCCAGGTCTTGATATGGAAAAATATGCCGGGAAACTACTGGATACCGTCAGAATTCAAAACTTCTTAGACTGCCGGGGACGCATCGCTAATGCGGCTTTTACCATGGGCAGCCTGATGCCCCTCTATGGCAAAATTACAAAAATAAACGGAACCAAGATCACCGTCAAAATCGCCAAAGAGGACGTGGTGAATATGCGCGGCTATCAGTTATGGAAGCAGGAAGAAAACCGTGCCGACCCAGCCGTCTCGGAAGTCGACTATGCCCGCAAGACAATGCCGGTTATCAACCGATGGGCGGAAGGAAGCGACAAAGACCGAACCTACACCTTCGTTGTTGACCGGGCTGTTCGCATTACCCGCAACGGCAAAGGAGAAAAAACGATTAAAGACCTGAAGGTGGGAGATTACGTTTATATCGCTTACCACATGTGGTACGAGACGCTACACCAGGGCAAATGCGATATTTATCCCGAAACTATCATGGCAAGTTCACCGATTAAGAAGTCAAAAAAACTTTCCCCGGGAACGCTGAACTCCAACTCGTAACCCAAGATTTTGCAAAGCAAAAGCGAATTTAAAAAAGAAAATATTTAAATAATACAAATACTTAAATAATAACCTGGTTAATGATGATGACGATGAAAAAAGAAAAAATAATTTATTTTGAAAAGGCAGGACCGCAAAACACGTCCGCAGTCATCGGTTTGATGAAAGAAAAAGCCTTAGAAGCAAAACCGGCGGCGGTTGTTGTCGCATCAACTTCCGGAAAAACCGGTCTGGAAGCCGCACGGGCGTTTGCCGGAACCGGGATTCGCCTGCTGGTGGTTCCGTTCCAAAAAAGGATGGCCGATAAGCACAACTGGCATCTTGATTCGGATTTGAAAAAACAGTGCCTGAAATCCGGCGCAGTCTTTCTGCCCGAAGAACCCGAATGCAAAATGCTCGATGACGAGCGCAACGATTTGATTCGCGGCTGGTACTGCATGGGGCAGGGAGTCAAGGTCGCGCTGCAGGTGGCGACAATGTGTGTGGATACAGGACTTATTCATGAAGGTACAACCGTGCTCTCGTGCGGTGGAACCGGCGAAGGCGCGGACGCGGCGGTTCTCATGACCGCCTTCGGATTTGAAAACGCGCATAAAAATCGAATTAATGAAATTATAGCTATGGTTCAAATATAGTATCGTTATGAAATGTTATCTCGGAATAGATGGTGGCGGAACTAAAACCGCAGGAGTGTTAATAAATTCTGATGGAGAAATTTTATCGGAAATCTTTAGAAATGGATCGGCGATTATCGCTGAACCATCTGCAAGCTCCTTAAATGTTTTGAAAGATGTTGCTGATACTCTTTGCAAAAATACAGGCATTTCCATTTCTGATATTGATTACTGCGGATTGGGTCTGAACGGAATTGATTTTGATGATGAAATTGAAATGCAATTTCAAATTATTTCAAAATATTTGAAAATACCTGAAAATAAGTTCCAGCTCGTAAATGATGGAATAGTAGCTCTTTGGGGTGCTTCATCTTCAAGAAAAAGCGTAATTCTACAACACGGAACAGGTTTTACTTCCGCTTTCAGAAATGATTACGGGAATGAATCCCTTTATGATCATCTCGGCGTTTGCTCGTGTTACGATTTGAGAAATGAATCATTAAGTTATGTTTCAAGAATAATTGCAGCGGGAACAAAAGACAATTATTTCACAAATACAGTATTGAATTTATTAGGAGTTTCCTACAAAGATTTCCCGATTTTACTTTTTAAAAATCAGTTGGATTCGCAGAAACAATTAAAGGTTTTACAAGCGATTTATGATCTTTATGTAGATAATAATGAAGATGCAGATATTATAATCGGCAAGGCTATTGATGATTATATAAATCTTATTTCCGGTATGTTGAAAAGAATTGAAACTGAAAACGCAACAGCAATTTTGGGTGGTGGTGTATTAAAATCAGCTCCCAAAAAATTCCGGGATAATTTTAAAACAAAGTTGCAAACAATTCATCCAAATATAAATATTCAGTCTGCTAAATTATCCCCGGCAATCGGTGCCGCAATTATGGCAGCTTATTATGCAAATGAAAACATAGAAATGTTATATGAAAAAATAATTAAAACAAATTGAATTTAAAAATGATTCTGATTCAAATGATGAACATGAGTACAGTGTTACTTCGTTGCTGATTCAAATGATTTTGCCTTAAAAAATATTTTATTTTAAAAATAAATCAGAACGATTGAAATCAGAATAATTAAATAAAATAATTCGTGTCTTAGT
>JAOZSF010000224.1 GCA_029939815.1 bacterium | reverse complement strand
CTTGCTGCCGGAATGGGAAGCCGATATGGCGGACTTAAACAACTTGACCCCGTAGGTCCTAATGGCGAAGTTATTATGGATTATTCCGTTTATGATGCCGTTAAAGCAGGATTCGGTAAAGTCATTTTTGTTATTAGACGTGATTTTGAAAACGAATTTAAAAGCAATATCGGCAGTAAATATTCCGGACTGATTGATGTTCAATACGCTTTTCAGGAATTAAATGATCTGCCTGATGGCTTTTCAATTCCGGAAGGCAGAGTAAAACCATGGGGTACGAGTCATGCAATTCTCGTCGCAAAAGATATGATTAATGAACCTTTTTGTGTCATTAATGCAGATGATTTCTACGGCAGAGAAGCTTATGTTAAAATTGCACAACGATTGATTAATACAGATCCCGCAACTACCGACTGGAGCATGGTTGGATTTGAATTAAAAAACACGCTCTCTGAATTCGGCGGCGTTACGCGCGGCATTTGTAAAACTGATCAGAATAATTCTTTGATATCGATTCAGGAAATGTTCGAGATAGTTCAAAAAGGCGATATCGCTACTTCCGCTGATATTGATGGAAACAAACATGAACTTCCGCTTAACGCGATTGCGTCGATGAATTTCTGGGGATTTACTCCTGTTCTTTTTAAACTTCTCGGCGAAGATTTTGTGAACTTCCTTAATGAAAAAGGCGGTGAAATGAAATCAGAATTCCTTATTCCTACTTCAGTTGATGAATACATCTCCTCAGGTAAAGCAACTATGGAAGTGTTATCATCTTCTTCAAAATGGTTTGGCGTTACTTATGCAGACGATAAACCTTATGTTCAGAAAAGTATTAAGGAACTTGTTGACAAGGGCGAATATCCTTCTCCCCTATTTTAAAAAAATATTTTTAAAATAAATAGTGTCTGACCGAAAACCCCATAAAGTACAAGCTACGGTTTGGCTGCTTTAATGGTATCTTTTATAACTTCAGATGATATCGCTTTAGTAGCTTCACTCAGCGCTTTAACAAGCGACTCGGTGTTATTGACTTTGCATTCAATTGATTTTGTATATTCTTTTTGAAGCAGGATTTCTTGAGAAATATTTTTAGAAGCAGGTTTTATCAATGTTATAGCCATTTTTACTGTTCCGATTGATTTACCATCTTTTCTGACTTCTTTGATATCAATTATTGCTCCTGTTAATATTAAATCAAACTTTTGTAATTGACCCGGAATAATAATGGCTTTAAAAGCTCCGCTCTCTATAAAATCATTTCTGATTGCTTCTGTTACTTGATTCTGTGGCGCCGATATCCATTGTTTATACGGATAAAAACCACATTTATACTTATCTTCGCTATACATAATTGTATCACGGTTATATGTCTCATTTATATAAAATGACCTTATCAATAAAGTCTTATCAACTGAGGCGGTGTTAGTAATTTCAGGCGTGTAGTTTAATTGATAATACGAGATTATCGGTGCCGGCTGTTTTATTAGCGAACCACAACTACAGAGAAATAAAGGTGTTGTTAATAAAAGTATTATTGTTATTTGTTTGAATTTCATTTGTTACTCCTTGGGAGGTTTCGAAAATAAAGTTTGCGATGGACGGTCTTTTAATGACTCGGAAAAAGAACGCAAATTACTTATTGTTTTATTCAAATCCTGAAGCATTGGCTCAAGATGGCTCTCAGTTATAAATACCGAGCGGTTTAAACTTCTGCTTATTTCAGTAAGTTGATTAATTAACACACCAACTTGTTCAGGAGAAATCTTCTGCGCTATTTTATGGGTTCTTTTAGTTATTTCTGCTGTGTTCTCAATAAAATTTGTTATTGCTCCATTCCGAACGTATAATGTAACTATATCTGCAACCTGTTTGGATACAGTTGTTATACTGTTAATATTTGAAACTATCGGTCCCCAGTTCTTTTGGGACGTGGCTACATTTATCTGGTGAAGCGCTTGAGTTAATCCGGCGGAAATTGCTCCAAGATTTATTGATTGCATTTGCTTTTGGAATTCCACAATGAGATCAGTAAGCCCGGGAGACGGACGCGATGGAATCTCTTCGTATTCCGAAAAAAAGTCAAGTTTCATTCTACTGGTTGGATTAGTTGATAATCCGATGCCGAGATATTTCATTCCTGTTATTCCTGCAGATTCTATTCTGGTAAATTGTTGTGTTGTAACTTTAAAATCACTACGCAGAGACATAAGCACTTCAATTAATTCCCCGTCAGGCGCGAGTTCAACCGATGTAATTCTACCTACATTTACGCCGCGATATTTTACAGGGGTATCTTTATTGAGCCCGCTAACGTCCTGATTGAAATAGGTTACATACATTTTTGTGTCACCGGAATATCTTAATATTCCCCAAAAAAGAAGTGCAAAAATTAATAATGTCATGCTTATAACTACAAATAAGCCTATCATGAAAGTGTTAGATTTTGATGCCATGATTTTATTTTGTTTGTTTTCTTACAGTAGGTATTCTGTTGAAAAAATTATATGTCTTTAAATTCGATTTGTCAGACTTAAGCTCCTCAGGTGAGCCATCGGCAATAATGCTTTGAGTCTCTTTATCCAACATAAGAACTCTTTGGGCAATAGAAAAAATACTGCTTAATTCGTGCGTTACCACCACTATTGTCGCCCCAAGACTTTTATTAATTTGTAATATTAAATTGTCGAGATTCGCTGATGATACCGGATCTAATCCCGCAGACGGCTCATCAAAAAATAATATCATCGGATCAAGCGCCATCGCTCGGGCAAGACCCGCTCTTTTTTTCATTCCGCCACTAATTTCCGATGGAAGATAATTCTCAAATCCTGATAAATCCACCATTTCAAGTTTTAGCTGGACAAGTATCTCTATTGTCTCAGCCGGCAATGATGTGTACTCTTTAATCGGCAACGATATATTTTCTGCAAGTGTTAATGAGCCAAATAAAGCTCCTGATTGAAATAAAACGCCTGTCTTAGTCAGAATCTTCAATTTTTCTTTTTGATCCGCATTTACTATACTTTCATTATCAATAAGAATATCTCCGGCTTTAGGAACTTCAAGGCCAATCAAATGTCTAAGCAATGTACTTTTGCCGCAACCGCTTTCGCCGCATATAGCTACTATTTCGCCTTTATTAATATTAAAACTAATATTTTTATGAATAATTATATCGCCGTATCCGGTTGTAAGATTACTCACCTGGATGACTGGGTAAAAAGATTTATCAGATTTATTATTCACAATGTCAGGTATTAAAAATTACTGTAAAAAGTCCGTTAAATACTACTATTAGAAATATTCCGCTTACAACGGCTGATGTTGTTGACAGTCCTACATTACCGGCGCCGCCTTTCACTTCAAATCCGCGCATACAGCCCACTCCTGAAATTAAAATAGCAAAAATAATCGATTTTACAAAACCTTGAAAAATTATGTACATGTTTATTGAATCTAATGTCTGGGTTATGTAAGCAGAAGTCGGAATGTTAAGAAATAACATGACTGTTACTATCCCACCAACTATTCCGGCAACATTGGCTATTAACAACAAACATGGCATTGCGAGGGTAACAGCTATTATTCTCGGTATTACAAGAAAATGCTGAGGATTTATTCCCATACTCTCCAATGCGTCTATCTCCTCTGAAACTTTCATCGTTCCTATTTCGGCGGCAAATGCAGCGCCTGACCGACCGGCGACAAGAACTGCTGTAATCATCGGACCGAGTTCCTGAACCATTGCTATTGCAACAAGATTAGCAATGTAAATTTCCGCACCGAATTGCGCCAATTGACCGGCACCGAGAAGCGCAAGTATTACTCCGATTAAAAACTGGATAGTTATAAGAATCGGCACAGCGTTAACCCCTGCTCTTTCAAAAATAACAAGAATATCTCCCCATCTGACATATCGCGGATTAATAATTGCACGCATTAACGCCACAGTAACTTCACCGATGAATACAATTATATTTTTTAAATCATCAAAAAACTTTAAAGTGGCTTTGCCTGTGCGGATAATTACTGTTTCTCTTTTGGGGCTTACAAATCTAACCGGAGTAGCAAGTAAATTGATGTCAACTAATGATAAGAAGTTCTTAATATCATCAGTCATTCGGGTTACAGAAAAATAACAATTCTGCTCTTTGCAAAAACGCTCTATTTCTATTACTACTGCTGCCCCCGCGCTATCGAAATAACTGATTTCTGATAAATCAAGAGAAAGTTTTTCAAAATGGATATTGCTTATTTTTGTCTGAAATTGTAAGAGAAGGTCTGATGCGTTTTTCACGTCAAGACGCCCAACTAATTTAACATTAGCTGTGTTGCCATCCTTATTTATCTCTATCCGCAAATTATCAGACATATTTGTGTATTCTTATTTGAACAATTATTGGAAAATATTATAACAAATACAACGTTTTTTGTAAATATAATAGCA
>JAOZSF010000223.1 GCA_029939815.1 bacterium | reverse complement strand
GAAATAATCATCCTTCGGCGGATCTTCGACGTGCGTATTATCGCACGGTCATCCAACAATCCGATTGAATATCCAATATCGAACACGGAATTACCAATTATGAAGTATAATCCATCTAATGAAATAATCATCCTTCGGCGGATCTTCGACATGCGTATTATCGCATGGTCATCCAACAATCAAGTTTTCAATTTACGTAAAAAGCACATAATACCAAATACTGCCCCGGCATCCCCGAAACTCTCCGGGCGCAGCGCGGGGCGCCAACGCGAACACTGCTAACGAAGCAACGTGCAAAGCGCGATCATACTGAATACTCCCCCCGGTTCCGGGACGAGATCAATGGTGTCGCTTGCAGTATCGCTAATTCCCGCGCCGCCGTTAGAAAATCTTGCGTAAACAGTTTTTTTACCAAAAGGCGGTTCAAAAGTCCAGGTGTAGTTAGTTTGATACGGAATCCAGCTCGCATCAGAAAAATCAGATAATTCAGAGATTTGCATATCAACCGGCGTGGGATTTTCCGCAAATAGATTCAAACAAACGACAAAATTTGTCGTTTGCACATCATCGTTATTGATGATAACAGTTGCATTAGTTGGGGCGCTATTTGACAAATCACTTACAGAAAGTCTAAGAAGTTCGGGATAAACAACAGTATTGTTACCGTTTTGATAAGTTCTGTATAGCAAACCAATCGGGCTTCGAATAGTCAAGTCATCGTAAGCGGCATTTTCCGAATTTATAAAAATATCTACATCATCATCAATAACAAAAGTCCATTTAGTGTTGTTGGTTTTCGCGGAAAGCCATTGCGATAAGATATCCATGTTGTAAGTTGCGAAACCCCATCTTGTTGCGATACCCGCATCCTGCTGCCAGAATTTGTAGCCGTACATTGCATTTGTATCTACATTCAAAGAAACGGTAATATGTCGCGAAGTGCTGCTGATAGATTCAAGCGTTCCGACAGTCCAAGCCATTCTGTTTAAACTTAAACTCCAATCAACGGTTCCTTTGTTCAATTGGCGTGGGTTTCTGATAATGCCATCGCCTGTATCGGCAGTAACTTCGTATCGAACAACACGTTTACCGATATATTTTTCATCGGGAATAGTTGTGTAATTATAGTTAGGAGAACAAGTAACCGAAGGATAAGTGTCTTCCCAAAATTTTACGGTAACAGTGTCTCCGGGAGCAAAAGCAGATAAATCGCATATATCTTCTTTGTTTGAAATGCGTGTATTTGTGCCAATTTCTATAGAAAATTGTTTGTCGCTTCCACCTATATTTTTTGAAATGACAACTATATTTGAAGTCAAATCAACAGAAACAACCGTGGCGTCCGTGATGCGGCAAGTTCTGCGGTCGGCTTTTGTAGCGCCGACCTCGAAATCAGTCCAATCGGTAACATTTGTAGGGACAAATTCGCCATTATTATCGAGGACTTTGAGGAGTTCCCTTTCCATCAGATTCGCCCAGGCGGTACCACCTGTAAAGTCTTCTGCATACGGCTTGTAATTATTGTTGATATACATTTTCCCGTCATAAGCAATTTTGCCGTTTTTATCAATAATAAAATAAAGAGAATCACCGCCCGAAGATACAAAAGCGTTTCTGGCAATGCTTCCTTCTACATCTACAATGGTCGGCACGGCAAACCACGGATATCGCATCCAAACATTTTTTGCTTCGGCAGCGAGTTCTTCAGAAGTTTCCATGTCCATGACAGTAACCCATTTTCCCGCATTGTCACCGAAGAATTCCTGTAAGGCAGCGCTGACATCATGGTACTGAAGATGTATAAAATAAAAATCAGCGACATCTTTGTAGGCATTGTAAATAGGAATCACATCATGGGCATTAAAATTAAACCAGTAACCGTCTGATAGCTGGACGGGAATAACCACCATCGGTTTGTCCCTCGCCACGCCGATTTCCACAAAATCATTAGAGGATTCGCCGGGAGGAATAATTACTTCGCGATGTGTTACATCATAAGGAGCGGCATTATTTGTAGTATAGCCCGAAAACAATTTTCCATAGCGATTAGTTCCGCGTTCATAGAAAGCGTATGCCGGGTCAACGCGCACCCCGTTGTTATAATTTGCTCTTTTTAAAACAGTTTCCAGTTTGGGTAATCTAAATTTAGGAGAAGCCATCCCAATATCAAATAATTTAGCACCGCTTTGATTTGGCGCGTATGTCATATTGAGCATATATGGCAGGTTTTCCGTTCCGACATTTTGAATATCATCCTGCAAGCGGTAAACCTTCAAATCTTCCCAATCGTTGCTTGTGAGAGTTTCGCCTCGATAACCTTTTTTCATGGCGGTTTCACCGGCGTGAGCAACATCGGTAAAATACTGTTCACACTGAACAGAATCAATATCATGAAATCGGTTTTTCTGCGCGCGATAAAGAAAATCAGCTTGAATAATTCTGATGTATTGTTGGTCGTGAGTGGAAAGCGTATTGTTCGTCCAATCGCCTATCAGCCGATAAATATTATCATTTTTCCATGCAAGATAGTTGGTGTGCGCGGAATAATATTCAGAAGAGAGAGATATCATTCTGTTTCGACCGTCCCCGCCGATTCTCCCGTCCTCATCGCCTTCATACATATAGTTCATCGAGGCGCCGAGTGTGAGAAAGTTGAGGTTTGTATTATGTGCCTGCACAGAATTAGTAAAACCCGGAATTGCCAGAACAATAAAGAGTAAAATTGTAGTCCGTAATCCGTAGTCCGTGATAAGTCTCATAATTAGTAATTTGTTAAATTAATATTTTTCATTTCCTATCAATATTATATATAAAAAATCAGAAGAAAGGAATGTCTATTTAGGCACGATTTCCCGTTATTTTTGCAAAAAAACATGAAAAAAATGTTTTTAACTGCATTTTTGTAAATTTTATTTATTATTAAATTGAATTTATTTAGACAGTAATAAAATATAAATCCTCCGTACATAAAATGCAGGAGGATTTATATTTTTTAGTCGATGATACGTGATATTCGTTTGAATTACCGATTTTTGCGTAATAACGCAAGTAATCCAAGACCAATAAACCCGAGAACCATCGGTTCCGGAATAACACTCACATTCACGTCTTCCCAACTTTCTCCAACTCTGAACTCATCTACACGGGCTTCAAAATACCTTGTGGCCGGCGGTCCGCCTTTCCAGAAATGCACACCTGTTACAACACTATTAGTATAAGTGCCACCGAAAGATGCTGAATAGTTTGGCGCCTGATTTACAGGCGGATTGATCCAGGCTGTCCAGGTGTCTCTTACCGCGCCGTTAGCTTTTTCAATAACAACAAAAATAGTTTCGTTGCTTATTGAAGGATGTCCTGACAGCTGATCGGCTCCAGCGAACTGATTTAAAAACCATTGTCCATTTTCATAATATCCGGCAGTCATAAATCTTACGTTGTCGTCACTTACTTCCGACTGGAATCCGATAAGATACTGGCGATAGTGATTAGTATCGGCTTCGATTGAAGCAAGAAAACTGAACCAGTTAGTTGTTCCGGCGGAACTTTCGAGAGGCGAAGAAAAATCTCTCGAAGCTCTTTTCCAGTTACTGCTCAAAGTTACCATTCCCAAATTTCCGGCAGTTGTTAAAGGATTAACGCTTGTAAATGTCATTCCCGGTGATGCAATTATATGCGAGTCACCGTCTGCGTTATACCAACCGCCATCCCAGCCGGTTCCTCCGTTGAGATCGTTGAGCCCGTTTGTAGGCGCGTAATCGAAAGGTTCGTAAGCGATAAGCGCCGCGTTCGCGACTGTCGCGATTAGTAAAGTCAGGGTTAAAGTTAAAATCAATGTTAGTTTAGTCATTTTTTTCTCCTTGAGTGTAAGTTAAATTAAATGCGATAAATAAAGTGTAAAACGTTAAGCTGATAATTTGCCTCCTTTGGTGTAGGTTAGTGAAATGTCGTGTGTCAGAGTTCAGGTGTCAGGAAAATCCCTCCCATCTTTCCCATCTTTCCCACTTTCCCAATTTCCCAATTTCCCACTTTCTCACCTTCCCACTTTTAACAATAATATCATATTGGATTGATAAAAGGAATGTCAAAAGTGGACAAGTTTTAGAGTCGATTTACAGGTTTTCGGGCGAAATCATGTTTTATTTAGCAAAACCGGGAAAACAATTATTTTTCAGTTAGACACGAATTACACGAATTTACACGAATTTTTCTTAACAAAACAATTATGGATCCCAGCATCCCAGCATGATCGCGATAAATCGCGTTACTTCGTTGCGCGGTACACACGAAATAATACAAATATTAAAAATACTACAAATAATATTGTCCGTGTACTGCGCCCGCCGTGCCCCGCGAATGCTGGGGGAGAGTTTCGGGGTCTGTGTGGTCAGTGGGTTAAAATTTACCACGGAATACACTGAGCACACGGAAAAAGCAAATATAAAATAAATATTGTC
>JAOZSF010000222.1 GCA_029939815.1 bacterium | reverse complement strand
GAAAGCGAAAAATTTGAAATTGAGTCAGCGAAATTTTTCAAAGAATATTTATTAATAAAATAATAAAACAAACGCAGAACCATTTACAGCAGAACCATTAAATACAAATAAATAACAAACTGGCACGGCCACACTTCGTACGTTATTTCATAGCGCGGAACATTTACTCAATTTTAAAATAAGATAAAAATCTTAATGGTTCTGCTGTAAATGGTTCTGTTTATATATTTGTTTCATTATTATCAAAATTCTACTGCATTATTTAGGGGGAAAATGATTTTGTCGAAAAAATTATTGTTAGTGTGTATATTTACGTTTTGCAGTTGTTTATTCGCTTATCCGACTAATTCAATAACCAACTCATCTGTCAGAATTATTGAGGGGAATGCGGAATCTGATGGCGGCCATAAATACCGGCTGCATATTTCCGCAAAAGCTACCGACAAAAAACCTCAACGGTTAATAGTCTGGCTGCATGGTCGCGCAAAAGAATCCGGCAACAAATATGTTAAACCTATGGCAAAAGATTTTATTAAAAAAGGTTTTGCGCTAATGGTTTTTGAGAAAGATAGTTATTTGAAATGGAATCAGAAAAAATTGTTAAAGACTTTAGATGCAGTAAAAAATATTCCGGGATTAAGTACTGAAAAACCAATAATGCTTTGTTATAGTTTGGGCGGACAAACAGCAATAAAAATGTGGTGGAAGGATCCGGGACAATTTGGCGGATTAATTTTAAATTCCGCTTATCCATTAAATTACAAAGCATATTACAAAGATAAAATATCAAAATTAGGAAAAATTCCAAAACAGAATTCTGTAAAAGAAGTTCCAATTCTGGCAATTGTAGGAACGGAAGATGAAGGTAAAATAGTTTGGGAAGAAGCAGAAAAAGAATACCCGAAACACGGAATTGATATTACTGTTCATTATGTCCCGGGGAAAGGGCATAAGTTTATGTTAAACGAAACAAACGTTTTCAAAAAAGTTTTAAACTGGCTGGATAAGTTGGGGGGAAAAACAAAATACAAATAATAAATAAATAACAAATTCAAAAAGTACCTTGACAAAACAATAAATTTGTGATACATTATAAGGTATAAGGCAAGCGATTGCCTCTTGTTATAATATTTTTAAAATTTTAACTGTTAATATAATAATATGAAACATTTTATTTTATTTTTCGTTCTGTTTACCACTTCTTTAGTTTTCGCAGTTAATAATCCTATATCATATCAAATTTTGTTGCGGGATTGTGATGCTATGAAATATAATGGCGAATATTATTTGGTTGGTAATCATCTAAAAAGCGACACCCTTATTTCCAGAGATTTGAGAAATTGGGGATGGCGAACTCATATTTTTTCTTATAATAATTCCTGGCATACACCAACCGACCCGAATGATCCTGACAATGATATTGGCGCGGGGCATCTGACTTCTTATAACGGAAACTTTCATTATTATACACAATTAGATGCGGTAAACGGAATTACTCACGCCACTAATAATATTTCGCCGACAGAAGATTATTTTGAAGGAATTGATAGTCCTTTTGCACAATGGATAGACCCTGAAACTTTTCGGGATGATGATGGGAATTTTTATTTTTATTCCGCGCAAATAGGTGGCGGACAAGAATATATTACTTCTCGCACTATGTCGGATTTATTTACTTTTTCCGGAAGTTATTCCACAAGAATCACTCCTTCTATCAGCAACATAAACGAAGCCCCAAAAGTTTTTAAGTATCGCGACAGATATTATATGCTTTATAATATTTACGGAACCGGAGATGATAATTATCAGATTAAATGTGTTGAAGCAAACGGGCCGGTAGCTTTCGCGAACAGCGGAAAATATTCTACCCCGACAGTTGTCAGAACTGTTTTTGATACCGACAGAGAAATTGTCAGAATCGGGCAGCCGTGGGTTGTTGACGGTCCAAACGGTTTTGAAAGATGGATAGGATATTTTGCGTATGTAAGAATAATCAGTACTGATACTATTATTGAACAGGGTCAATATATTGATAGATTGTATTTTCTTGGCGATGATTTAAAAGCAGACGCGCCGACTCATCGCGATTCTACCGGTTATCATCCTCCGCCGGCGATGCCTGAATATCTCGGACTTTTTAACAAAGCAAACGGAGGGTTGCCGGGTGAATTAACTTTTGGCGCGGGGACTTGGAATATTGTTGACAGAGAACTTCGACAAACTGATCCTTCTGATTTTAAATATGTAATCATAAATACAAACAAAGCTGATAATTTTCTCGTTGAAGCAAATATAAAATTTCTTAATGGATCTTCTACAAACGCGGGAATAGTTTTGTTTCAGGATGGCGATGACTGGTTACGCGTTGGGCTTGACGAAAACGCCGGCAGATGGTTTTACGAAAGAAATAATGATGGAATTTATAACAATGCAAATTTCTCCCTCCCTGCCGGATTCAATTTTCAGGCTTATCACAAAATTCAATTACAGAAAAACGGAAATACTGTTTTCATAAAAATAGATGATATTCCCGCGCCTTCTTTAAACTCGATTGTTGTAAATTTTGATGGCGGAGCGCAAGCAGAACTTTTTACTTTTGGCGCGCAAGCTGCTTTTGACGGCGTTGTTTATTCTGTCGGTTGGGACGAATGGAATAGTAGCGTTCAATATTGGGGCGGCACAAAGAGCGGAATTCCACAACTTGGAACCTGGAATTATGTTTCAACAGGAATAAATCAAATAGAAACAAACGGTTCGGCTTATATTTTTAAAGGCGATATGATGAGCGAATATGAAATAGATGTTCGATGCTCTGTTATTGATAATAATTTAAACGCAAACCGAAGAATCGGTGTTTTCCCGGTCACAATTGACAGCGCAAATTATATGACGGCGCAAATTGATCCTGCAACAACAGAACTTGTTGTTGGCTGTGTTACAAACGGCATTGGTTTTTCCTTGCCAAATACTCCAATAACTTACAATCCGACACCTGGCAGCTGGAACATTCGTGCGGCAAAACTCAAAGACAAGATTATTCTTTTTGTCAACGGAAAAGAATTATTAACAGTAAACATAAGTTTTCCCGAATCGCAAGTAGGTCTTATCACAGAAAATCAGAATGCGAATTTCAGCACTATTCTTGTTTACAAAACTAAAGATAAAAGCTTGCCGGATCCTTGGCATCAAATCGATATTGGAACTGTAAAATATCCGGGCAGAGTAGATTTTACTGAAGATTTTATTACAGTAAACGGCAGCGGCAGCGATTTTTGGGATACAAGCGATAGCGGTCATTTTGTTTATCAGCAAATAGATTCCGACAAAGAAATTATTGCGAAAGTAGAAATGTTGGATCCGTCATGGTACTGGGCTAAAGCTGCTTTGATGATTCGCGAAACTATGGCTTCTGATTCTAAAATGGCACATATTTGTCTTACAAGAATGGATGCAAACAATACAAATGGCGCACAATTTATTTCGAGATCCACTACCGGTGGTGGCACACCTGTTGCAGGAAAATATAAATACAGAATGTTCCCATCCTATTTAAAACTAACAAGAATTGGAAACACTTTTGCGAGTTACTGGTCTGCTGATGGTGTTTCCTGGGAATTTGTCGGCAGCACAGAAATTTCTATGAGCCAAAATTGTTATATTGGGCTTGGAGTTACTGCCAACAATAATGACAGATTTTCCGGAGCTGTTTTCAGCGATGTGAAAGTTCAGGATGTTTCCGCAAACACTATCGCTTACTGGAGATTTGAAGAAGGATCAAACGGAGTAAAACATGCAGGCGACCAGGACAACTTTTATTTAGACTCATCCGGCAGCAACAACCATTTATCTTCCTGGGGAAGCGGTTCGCGACCGACTGCTATTAATGATATTTCATTTTCAACGGTGCCGCAAACCGGCAGTCCAAATTCTCTCGCTTTAGATTTTGCTCCGTACGAAGATTTAGGAACTTTCAGCGCGCAAACAGGTGGGAAAATGATTGAAAATTATATGTTCGATTCCGGATGGACAGTAGAATGTTCTTTTAAACTTGATAGTTTCGCGTGGCAGGTATTAGTTGGAAAAGACGGAAAGCCAAACAGCGGGCATGACGGTCAAACTTTTGCTATTAAGGCAAGAGACGATGGGAACAAAGTTCTTGAAATTAGCGGTTTCGATAATTCTACGAACTATTTTTTTGTCAGAAATGATTCGAAAGCGTTGGAATTAAACAAATGGTACAGCATGGCTGCAACTTATAACGGTAAAACTGTTAAACTTTATCTCAAAGAAGAAACCGATTCTAATTATGAACTGGAAGCAGCAGATATTTCAGCTGGCATTTCCCTGGGTCAATGGGCAGAAACCTGGACTGTCGGCCGCGGAATGTGGAACGGCGGCGCTACTGATTTTGTCAATGGAAAAGTTGACGAAGTTAGAATCTGTAATTCTGCATTAAGTATTGATCA
>JAOZSF010000221.1:3318-4480 GCA_029939815.1 bacterium | reverse complement strand
TTCCTCCATTCATTGCGAATAAAAAGCCCTTTTGATATAATAAACGTTAATAATATATAGAAAAAATATAACATTTAACCATAAACAAACTTATTATCATGGCTAAAACTTACAATATCGCCGCTATGGGCGGTGACGGTACCGGGCCGGAAGTGCTCGCTGAAGGAATTAAAGTGCTTAAAGCTGTAGCTCCTAAATTCGATATAAAATTTAATTTCACCGACTTCGATTTCGGTGGCGAAAGATATATGAGAACAGGGGAAGTCCTCCCGCCAAATGCTGCTGATGAACTCAGACAGTTTGACGCAATTTACCTCGGCGCTATCGGTCATCCTGACGTTAAACCGGGAATTCTTGAAAAAGGAATTTTGCTTAAATTAAGATTTGATCTTGATCAGTATATTAACCTTCGTCCGGTAAAATTGTATCCGGGAGTAGAAACTCCATTGGCAGGAAAAAAACCGGAAGATATTGATTACGTTGTTGTTCGCGAAAATACAGGCGGCTTTTATACCGGTACAGGCGGAATTACAATGAAAGATACGCCTAATGAAATCGCTGTGCAATCAGGCGTTTACAGCAGATTCCAAGTTGACCGTTGTTTGAAATACGCGTTTGAACTTGCACAGAAACGCAATAAAGACAAAACTCTCGCCCTTTGCGGAAAAACTAATGTCTTAACTTTTATGTATGATTTATGGGAACGCGCTTTCCACGAAATGGGCGATAAAGATTTTAAAGATATCAGACGCGATTACTACCATGTTGACGCAACCTGCATGTGGATGGTTAAAAATCCTGAATGGTTTGATGTCATCGTTACAGGTAATCTTTTTGGAGATATTATTACCGATCTCGGTGCTATGACTCAGGGCGGTATGGGTATCGCGGCAGGCGGAAATATTAATCCTGACGGCGTTTCCATGTTCGAACCAATCGGCGGTTCAGCACCAAAATATACAGGCAAAAATGTTATCAATCCTATGGCGGCTATCGCTGCGGGACAAATGATGATGGACACTCTCGGTGAAACAGAAATGGCAAAGAAAATTGATGAAGCAATTTCTACTGTCGTTTCTACTAAAATGAAAAGTATGTCTGCAGGTAAAATGGGCTATTCAACTACTGAAATTGGTGACCTTGTAGCCGAAATCGCTGCAAG
>JAOZSF010000221.1:2056-3218 GCA_029939815.1 bacterium | reverse complement strand
CTATGAAAAAATACCGAATTGCTATTGCAGGCGCTACAGGTGCCGTGGGAACTGAAATGCTCAAAACACTCGAAAAACGGAACTTTCCTGTTGAGTCGCTTCGGCTTCTTGCGTCAAAACGCTCTGTCGGCAAAAAACTTAAATTTAAAAATGAAGAAATTACCGTTGAAGAATTAACTCACGATTCTTTTAACAATATCGATATTTTACTCTCAAGCACAAGCGGCTCTCTCAGTAAAGTCTTTTCTCCAAGCGCGGTGAAGGCGGGAGCTATTGTTGTTGACAACACTTCCGCTTACAGAATGGACCCGGATGTTCCGCTTGTAGTTCCTGAAGTCAATCCCGGTGACGCGAAAAATCACAAAGGAATTATCGCAAATCCGAACTGTTCGACAATTATCGCGAATGTTCCTCTCTGGCCTCTTTACAAAAAGTATGGCATTAAACGTTTTATTTCATGCACTTATCAGGCGGTTAGCGGAGCAGGCGTGGCTGCGATGGACGAATTGTCCGTGCAATCCGAAGATTATTTGAAAGGCAATGAAATAAAATCCGTGGAATTTCCTCATCAGATTGCTTTTAATCTTTTCTCTCATAACTCGGCTATCGCGGAAAACTCTTTCAATGAAGAAGAAAATAAAATGATCAACGAAACAAGAAAAATCTTCCACGATGATTCTTTGCTGATTAGCGCTACTTGCGTGCGTGTTCCGGTTTTCAGAGCACACGCTGAAGCTCTTCATATTGAATTGAAAAATCCTGCAGAACCGGATGATATTCGTAAACTGCTTGCTGATTCACCCGGGGTTAAAGTTGTCGATGACATTGAGAATAATATTTTTCCGATGCCGATTGATGCTTCTGAAAAATACGATATTTTTGTCGGCAGAATAAGAAAGGACCCGGTTTTTGATAACGGAATCTCCATGTTTATTACCGGCGATCAACTTTTGAAAGGAGCTGCTCTTAACGCTGTGCAAATAGCTGAATTACTTGCGGAATGAAAAAATGAAAAAATCAGAGCACATCAATTATTGGTTGCAAATGGCTGAGCACGATTTAGATGTTGCTCAAAGTCTTTTTGAAACACGCAAATATGATTGGTGTTTATACATCTCACATCTTGTTTTGGAAAAGACTTTAAAAGCGAATTATGTACAAA
>JAOZSF010000221.1:0-1956 GCA_029939815.1 bacterium | reverse complement strand
TACAAATTAAAATTTTATAAAATCTGTACTAAAGAATTTACGGAAAATAAATTTAAATCTATTAAGAAATATTATCAATGGCTAAAATCCCTGATAAAGTAAATAATATTATTACAAAATATTTATTGGCTTTAAATAATAATAATATTAATGTAAATAAAGCAATATTGTTCGGCAGTTTTGCAAGAGGGAATTATAATACTGAAAGCGATATTGATGTTGCGATTGTTTCTGATTCATTTGAAGGCAATAGAATAAAAGATAGAAGTAAAATTAGAGCTATTACTCTATCGATAAGTAGCAATATTGAAGTGATTCCACTTAGTTTAAAAGACTTTAACGAAAAAGACCCGTTCGTTGAAGAAATTATTAATACAGGTGTTGATATTTTACAATGACAATCACAAACCACATAATTAAAACTAATTGCTTTAATGGCATTAGCGGATTGGTTGAACATAAATCATCTGTCTTTGTTCAGCATTTTAAGGATTCTTTACCAAAAATTGCTCTTGGTGTAGGTGTGCTTATCGCATTTTGGATTACCGCGATAATAATTTCATACATAATTAAAAGAGTTTCTAAAGGGGTTGGCGAAGAAAGGGAAGAAGTTATCTTTCTACTTTCAAGGATTTCTTATATTTCTTTGGTCTTTGTAGGGGTGATTAGCGGTCTCGGCACCATCGGTGTTAATATTATGCCGCTGATTACAGGTCTCGGTCTAACCGGTTTTGCCCTCGGATACGCTTTTAAGGATCTGCTCTCAAATGTTCTCGCGGGGGTGATGATAATAATTCATCGACCGTTTATTGTTGGTGATGAAATCACTGTGGCTAATCTTACAGGAAAAATCGTTAATATCGATTTGCGTTATACGGCTCTCACTGCGGATGACAAAATTTATTTGATTCCAAATACTTCTTTGATGACAAATCCTATCACAATTACAAACGCGAAAGAAACAAAATATCACGAAAAAAGATTCGGTTTAAAAAATGAGTGAACTCAAAAATACTTTCTCCTGGTCCTTTTCACAAGAACAGGACTTTATCGATTGTAAAAGAAAACATTTCTTTAATCGATACGGTATGTGGGGCGGCTGGGATTCCGGCGCTTCACAGGAAAAACGCGCGGCGTACCGACTTAAGCAAATGAAAAATAAATGGTCGCTGATTGGTGACGCGGTCGAAACCGCCGTGCTGGAAGTCCTGGAAAGAAGACGCGTCGGCTCGCCTTATTCCGCGGAAATGGCGATGCAGACCTCTATGTCCCTCCTGCGTAAAGCCTGGAAAGAACACACTTCAGATAAATGGCGTGTTAATCCCAAAAAATATACATGTATTAGCGAACTTTATTACGGTAAAATTTCTCCGGATTCCGGCTCGGAAAGAGACGAATGGGTGTCACTCGTTCGCGGTCGAACAGAGATATGCATCCAAAACTTTTTCGCGCAAATCCTCCCGCATATTCCTAATGTTACTTATGACCAAATTGTTCCAATCGCTCGCGCGGGACAAGGCGATCCTGAACATTTTCACCTTGGCGGAATTAAAATTTATGCTATCCCGGACTGGGTCTATAAAAAAGAAGGCAAAATAGTCGTGCATGACTGGAAAACAGGAATCAGACGCGATAAACATAAAGAACAACTCGCTGTTTACGGCTTGTGGTCGCAAAGAAAACATAGCGTTACTCCAGACGAAATTGAACTCTTTGTCGAATATCTTGAGTCGGGTGAACAAACTCCGGTTGATTATTCAGTTGAAATTGCTTCGGCGCTGTGTGACAGAATTTTATCTTCTGTTAAAGAAATGAAACAATTCCTTGTGGATAGAGATACAGAAAAAAACGTGCCGCTGCCGAAAGAATCTTTTCCGGAAACCGAAGACCTGTCCCGCTGTAAAAATTGTAATTTCATTGAGCTTTGCGGCAGAGAATTTGTAACAAAAATTGATT
>JAOZSF010000220.1 GCA_029939815.1 bacterium | reverse complement strand
AACATCATGTCCATTTCGTCTATTATATCTATTATTTCAATTATATTAATTTTAACTTTTAACTCTCAAGGAGCTGATCTGATGCAACTGTTTAAATTCGATGATAATGCCATCACACGATGGGCAAGTTTTGAAAATATTAACGCCGCAAAAGGTAAGGGGGGCAAAACTAATAAAGGTGCGAAAGGTTATCCGTATCATGTTATGCAGCCGGGCGAATCCGTTACTTTACTTAATGTAAAAGGCGCGGGAGTTATCAATAGAATTTGGATGACTCTTGATGAACTTTTCCACAAGCCGGAAGAAATGCGTGCCGTTAAAATCAATATTTATTGGGACGGCTTCGATAAACCGGCGGTTTCAGCACCGATAGGAGATTTCTTTTGCGCGCCTCTCGGTAAACTTGTCGCCTTTGAAAATGAACTTTTTGCCAGTCCGGAAGGCCGTTCGTTTGTCTGCTACATTCCAATGCCGTATAAAAAAGGAGCGAAAGTTGTAATTACGAATGAATCAACAAATCAGAGTCACCGGATTTTCTATGATATTAATTTTACTGAATTAAAAAAACCGGATGATAATATTTTATATTTCCATGCAAGCTGGCGAAGAGAAAATCCAACAACTCTCGGTAAAGATTTTGAGATTTTACCGAAAATTTCCGGGAAAGGCAAATTTATAGGTTCATGTGTCGGAGTTGTAACGGACAAACGTAATCGGGGATGGTGGGGAGAAGGTGAAGCTAAAATTTATCTTGATGATGACGACAAATACCCAACACTTTGCGGAACAGGAACGGAAGATTATATCGCTACCGGTTGGGGACAGGGAGTATTTATCAATCGTTTTCATGGGAGCTTAGTAAGTGATGACAAAGAGGGCTTATATAGTTTTTACAGATTTCATATTCCTGATCAAGTTCAGTTCAGGAAAAACTGCAAAGTTACAATTCAGCAGATGGGTGGTGTTGCTAAAAAAGAAGTAAAGAAAATGATTGCTGATAAAGTTGAGATTCAGCCCGTTTTGGCAATTGACGGTGATGGGAAACAATATAATTTTCTCGATGACGAAGCAAAATTTGAAGACGAAATGTTTAAAGATGATACATGGGTGAATTACTACCGCAAAGATGATTTTTGTGCTACCGCTTATTATTACCTTGACAGCCCGGAATAAAAAATGAGTGATTTGGATTCTAAGGCAAAACACATTCTTGTGAAAAGATATTTTAAACATCGAATTTTCCGCGGTCAAAGACCACGGCCACGAATTCACCTTCCAAGCGCTGATGAAGCGTACGCATTAATGTCGAAAGGTAAATGTGGGGAAATTGCAATAGTATTTGATAAAAAATAGCTGTTTAAGTATAATCTATTACTTGACAAGAGCATAAAAGAATAACTATTGGAGTAAAATAAATGAGTGAAGAGAAAAAACTTGTAATAGGATTTCCAAAAGGAAGTCTTGAAAAAGCAACCTACGACCTGTTTGCAAAAGCAGGATATAAAATATCAGTCTCAAGCAGATCATATTATCCGAGAATTGATGATAAAGAAATGAAAGGAATCCTTATCCGTTCACAGGAAATGTCGAAATATGTTGAGAACGGAAATATGGATTGCGGAATCTGCGGTAAAGACTGGATTCTTGAAAACAATTCCGATGTGGTTGAAATTTGTGAATTAATGTACTCAAAGCAAACCGCTAATCCGGTGAGATGGGTTTTATGTGTGCATGAAGATTCTCCTTTTAAATGCGCTGAAGATTTGGAAGGGAAAACTATTGCTACTGAAGCAGTTGGTATGACAACAAGATTTTTCGAAGAAAAAGGTGTTAAAGTTAAAGTCGAATTCTCATGGGGAGCAACAGAAGTTAAATGTCCGGGCCTCGTTGACGCAATCGTTGAGCTTACGGAAACAGGTTCATCGATCCGTGCCAACAGATTGAAGATTATTGATACTCTTGCAATCAGCACTACAAGATTTATTGCTAATAAAGAAGCGTGGGAAGATAAATGGAAGCGTGAAAAAATCGAACATCTGGCCATGCTTTTACAGGGAGCTTTAAGAGCGAGAAACAAAGTTGGTTTGAAGATGAATGTTCCTGAAAAAAGTCTCGATGAAGTAGTTGCAATTTTACCTTCTTTGAAAGAACCAACGATTGCGCATCTCAGGAATAGTGATTGGCTTGCAATTGAAGTAGTAGTTGACGAACAAATTGTTCGTGAGATAATTCCTAAATTGAAAAAAGTTGGTGCGGAAGGAATTATAGAATACGGACTAAACAAAGTAATACCTTAAGCAACGATATGCCGCAATTTCTTAAAGACGGAGAAGTTATATCCCCTAAACGTAAAGGGTCTTTTTATCCCGATGTTATAGCGGTTATCCCGGCTTATAATGCCGAGAAAACAATCGGTAATGTTGTAAGAAAGGTTTTACGAAAAGTCGGCAGATGCATTGTTGTTGATGACGGCTCTTCTGACGGAACAGGGGACACAGCGGTCAATGCAGGTGCCGAACTAATTGTTCATGTGAGCAATCGCGGAAAGGGTGCTGCTATTCGCACCGCTTTGAATTTCTTGCGTAAAATGTCTTATAAATACATTATCTTTCTTGATGCCGATGGTCAACATCAGCCGGGGGAAATCACTCGTTTTGTTCAGGCGGCGCAACGTAGAAGAGCTCATTTCGTTTGTGGGAACCGAATGAGTAAGCCGGAAGGCATGCCGTTGATTCGTAAAATTACAAATCGTGTTATGTCAAAAATTGTATCAAAATTATGCGGTGTCAAGTTGGCAGATACGCAGTGCGGTTACAGGTTACTGTCCAAGAAAGCAGCAGAAAGTTTACGATTGAAAAAATCTAATTTTGAAGTTGACAGCGAAATGCTTTATCAGGTTGCGCGTAAAGGATTTAAAGTTACTGAAGTAACAATCAGTTCAATTTATGCATCTGGAGATTATTCGAGTAACATTCGCCCTGTTAGCGACACGTTTCGTTTTATATGTCTGATAACAGGTTTATTCTTTTCAAAGTCTGAATCTAAACCAAGCGTAAAATCAAGAACGCCCCGGAATGTAAAGGAGAATCAAAAGCCCCGGTTTCGGCGATCAAACCGAAAGAACAAATAAAGTTATTTTTGTTTTAATATTTCCGAAGTCAGCAATTGTAAAAACTTATCAACAGATTTATTCTGTGCGTCCACATAAGTTTGAACTGAAGAGTCGGATAATCCAACTTTCTTTCTGAACCAGTTATTTTTAACCGTTTTTCTTGTTTTTGAGGATATTATTTCGTAATGCAGTGATATAACGGCAAACCATTTGCCATCACGCTTAATTTGATTTAATTCATCTATATAAACTGAAATAATATAATCCAACTCATTATTGTAATTGTTTGGCATTGAAGTTACATAAGAAAACTTCTCTGATAAATAAGCAATAATGTTGTCGGTAAGCATACTGCACGGACTTTCAGCCCATTGAGCGGTTTGGTAAGTGTCCATTACATGTGGTTCCGGACTTATTGACAAGCTTTTTTTATCATATTGATGTCGCCCGCGAACGCGCTGAACAGCAATATTCATCTGTTCAATATTATTGTTTTTTGTAACCGGAGTGTCTAAAGAATATTTAGTAACATTTGGAATTGGCAGAGAAGAGCACCCTGCAATAAATAGTGTTAATAAAAGAATTTTCAAAAGTAATATTGTGTTATTCATTATCCCAAGTCTCCTTTGTTTGTTTGGTGCCGCGAATTAACAGTGCAGGCTGACGGTTAACTTTATCAAGGAATTCGTTTAAATTATCAGTAGCAATTCTAAGATTATTAATTGTTATATTAATATTATTTTGATTTTGTAACATAAGATTGTCAGCTGTTTTTACCGCTGCGTCAAGCTGAATGAGCGAGAGTCTGAATTTATCGACAGTTTTAATAAACAGAGCGGAATTGGTTTTCATAAAAATATCTACCTGACATAAAATAGAGGAAACTGACTGAGCGTTTTCGGGTGTAAATACGCTGTTAATATTGTCAATTAGTACCCCCATTTGTTGTGAGATATCAACGATCTGAGATGAAAACTTCTGAAAACTCGACTCGCCACTTTGAATTAAAACACTTGGATCATTAGGTTTTAAAAGAGGGGAATTAGCGGAACCGGGAGTTATCATTATTGATTTGCTGCCTATTATAAAAGAATCAACCTCAATAGTCGCAATGCTGTCCTCCTTGATCATAGTATGCGGCGTAATGTCCATAGTGAGTTTTGTTCGTGCAGATACCGGATCAAACTTGATATCTGTAACTTTTCCCACTTCTTCTCCGTGATATCTGACAAGAGAGCCAATTTTAAGACCTTTAACCGCTTCATCAAATTCAACATAATATTTATCTTGTTTTTTCATCCATTGAGTGCCGATAAGGGTGATTATCAATGCGGCGAACAATGAAGTTGTTACAAGGATAAAAAACACAGCTTTAATTTTATCGGATCGTCTGATAGCCATA
>JAOZSF010000219.1 GCA_029939815.1 bacterium | reverse complement strand
TAACTATTAACTATTAACTATTAACTATTAACTATTAACTAATGTACATTTTCCTTCCTTTTGCTTTTCTGTTCGGCGCGTGCGTGGGGTCTTTCCTCAACGTGTTGATTATCCGTCTTCCCGCCGATGAGTCTATCTGGCGAAAAAATTCCCATTGCACTACCTGCAACAATCCAATTGAATTTTATGATAACATTCCGATTTTAAGTTATCTTCTGTTAGGCGGAAAATGCAGAAAATGCGGGACCAAGTTTTCCTCGCAATATTTCTGGGTTGAACTTCTTACCGCGATATGTTTTGCAATAACTTTTTATTTCCGATGCGATCTCTTTGTTTCTTCTTTTATGAAAGGCGATTATCCTTCTTGGGAAATAGTTAGATTAACCATTATCCCCTGGCTCGCAGATATTTCTCTGATAAGTGTACTTATCGCAATGACGTGGATTGACGCTGTGCACATGATCATTCCGCTTGAATTAAGCATTTCAGGATTTCTTCTTGGCTTGGTGCTTACAACTGTCCTCTGCCCCGAATTGAGAAATGTTACCACAATCCCCGCGGCAATGGTTCAGGCAGGTAAAGCCGCAGCGCTTGGCGGAGGATTATTGTGGACCGTCAGATGGGCAGGTACAAAAGTCTTTAAACGTGAAGCTATGGGAATGGGTGATGTTCATTTGATAATTATGCTCGCTATGTTTTTAAACTGGCCGGCAATTTTACTCACTATTTTTCTTTCCGCTTTTGCGGGCAGCATAGGCGGTACAATCGCAAAACTAATTCAAAGAAAAACCAACTGGAGATTCGAAATTCCTTACGGCCCATATATTGCTGCCGGAGCAATAGTTGCGTATTTTGCCGGGCCGGGAATAATAGCATGGTATTTAAGTTTTTATCAAGTTTAATTGATTTGGCACTAGACCGGAAAAAAACAGTATATGTAGAATACAATATTGATACTATATAAAATGACAAATCAATGCGAAATAAAGTTTACCAAACTTGATAAGGAGAAGCTTCTTCTTACATTATCCGGTAATTGGAAATTAGATAATAATATTCCTGATGCTTCTGTTATAGAAGAAAAAATACTCTCTTTTTCAGGAATCGGATATCTGGAATTTATTACAACAGATGTCGCAGAATGGGATTCCGGTATTCTCACTTTCCTGATTAAAATTAATGAATGGTGTTCTAAAAATAATATCAAAATGGAAACCGGCGGATTACCGCAGGGAGTTCAACGACTTCTCGCCCTCGCATCTGCCGTCGCTGAAAGAGAAGGAGCACGGCGGCAATTTGTTCGCGAGCCCATTCTTTCTCAAATTGGTTCCGGAACGATTAATTTTGTTCACTCAACAATCGAAATTTTGAATTTTTTTGGCGAAGTTTCTGTCGCTTTTATGCGTTTGCTACGCGGCAAAGCGCGATTTCGACGCTCGGACTTTTTATTGATATTACAGGATTGCGGAATTAATGCCTTGCCTATTGTTTCACTTATATGTCTGCTCGTTGGTCTTATTCTGGCTTTCATTGCCGCAATACAATTAATGATGTTCGGCGCGCAAATTTATATCGCCAGCCTGGTTGGGATTGGGATGATTCGTGTGTTAGGCGCTGTTATGGCGGGGATTATTATGGCCGGGCGGACAAGCGCCTCTTTCGCTGCTCAGATAGGCACGATGGAAGTCAACGAAGAAATTGACGCACTCAAGACCACAGGAATCTCACCGATAGAATTTCTTGTTCTTCCACGCGTAATTGCACTTGTTTTAATGATGCCGCTTCTCTGTATTTTTGCCGATTTGATGGGTGTTCTCGGTGGATTTATTGTTGGTGTCGGTATGCTTGATATTGGTATTACCGAATATTATAATATGACCGTAGATTCTGTCGGAATTAATAACTTTTTAATAGGCATTTTTCAAAGCTGCGTTTTTGGCGTTCTTGTTGCTCTCGCAGGATGCCTTAGAGGAATGCAATGCAAACGCAGCGCGTCGGCCGTTGGAGATGCTGCCACGTCCGCAGTAGTAACAGGAATAATAAGTATTGTAATTGCAACAGCAATCATAACAATACTATGTAATGTTTTGGGGATCTAACATAAATGATAAATTCGGAATCTCACATAACAGTTCATGATTTGACAATGGCATACGGCAGTTTTGTTGTTCAAAGAAATCTTACTTTCACAATAAATCGTGGAGATATTTTTATTATCATGGGAGGAAGCGGATGTGGAAAATCTACTCTTATGAGGCATATGATCGGTCTGCAAAAACCGGCAGCAGGTGAAATTATTATAGATAAACTTAATTTCTGGAATGCCGAAGTACGGGAACGGGAAACTATGATGCGGAATTTTGGGATTCTTTATCAAAGCGGCGCTTTATGGAGCTCAATGACTCTTGCCGAAAATATTTCCCTCCCTTTGGAAGAATATACCGATCTTTCATCTAACGACATAAAAGAAATCATCTCTTTAAAACTTGCACTTGTCGGATTATCAGGTTTCGAGGATTATTACCCCTCTGAAATAAGCGGCGGGATGCAGAAACGTGCCGGACTTGCCCGGGCGATGGCTTTGGATCCGGAAATCCTATTTTTCGATGAACCGTCAGCCGGACTTGATCCAATAAGCGCCAAACTTCTTGATGATTTAATTCTTGAACTCAGAGACAGTTTGGGAGCAACAGTCGTTATCGTAACACATGAACTGGCAAGTATTTTTGCCATCGGGAATAATTCCGTCTTTCTCGATTCGGACACCAAAACTATGATTGCTGTTGGTGATCCAAATAAATTACTTGCAGAATCTGATAACCCGAAAGTACAAAACTTTTTAACTCGCGGAAAAATCCACTATGAGCAAACAAGCTAACAAAACTTTGATAGGTACCTTTGTCGTAAGTGCAGTAATTCTTGCCATTGCGGGAATTATTATCTTCGGCTCCGGCAAAATATTTAAAAAAACCGTTAAATATGTCCTATATTTTGAAAACTCTATAAACGGACTTAACAAAGGATCCGCCGTTGTATGGAAAGGTGTTAAAATCGGTTCGGTAGTTAATATTACAATAAATGCAGACTCCACTGATTTATCAATTCGTATTCCTGTAATTATTGAAATAGATCCGGAAAAAATAAAAATAATAGACAAAAAACATCATTATAATACTGAAAAACAGTTGAAGCGTATGATTAAACACGGACTAAAAGCACAATTGCAAATGCAGAGTTTGGTTACCGGTATGCTCATGATAGATTTGGATTTTCGACCTGATGATCCAATAAAATTAGTTGATACCGATAATATTTATCCGGAAATCCCTACGTCACCTTCCACTATGCAATCCCTGGCCAAGCAATTTTCAAAGTTTCCTTTTGAAGATATGTTAAAAAAAATACAGGCAATCATTACCGGCATAGAGAAAATCACAACTTCTCCTGAAATTTTAGAAGGTATTCATTCAATGAATCAAACTATTAAAGATGCCCAAAAAGTAATTAAACGGATGGATTCTAATGTCGATGTTCTCGCTGACAGTATTCGGAAAGCTGCCGAGGCAACTACAGTTACTGTTGAACAGGCACAGAAAACACTTGTTACCGCCGAAGGGGCACTTGGCAAAAACTCAGAAATTGTAAAACAGGTTAACAAAACGTTAAGCGAACTTTCCGCTGCAGCAAGAGCTATTGAGAATCTTGCAGATTATATTGAAAGGCATCCGGAATCATTACTTAAAGGCAAAAATTAGAATTGGCAATGAAATAACCCCGCATCCCAGCATGACCGGCATAGCCGTTATTGCATAGCGCGGGACACGTACGGGGGCACATGTGTGCTTAATGCCCGCATTATGGATAAAAATTTAACTTAAATAATTAAAAAGGAATTTATAATATGAAAAATTTTACCCTGATAAGCTTATTCACCGCAATATTAATCTTTTTGGGAGGATGCGGCACATCCAGACCTTCAAAGTTTTATACTCTGAGCTATATGCCTGTCCCGGCAGAAAAAGCGCAACTGAATGACAATCAAAATCGCATTGCCGTCGGAATTGATCTCGATGACTTTCCGGCTTATTTAAACAAACCTCAAATGGTTATTCGTGTAAATCCGAATGAACTAAAATTAGACGAATTTAATCGTTGGGCTGAAACGCTAAAATATTCTTTTCCAAAAGTGATAGTAAATAATTTAATTTCCATTTTACCTGCTGAAAAATTCATTGTTTATTTGAACAAAGGAATCCTTTCTTCTGATTATCAAGTCGTCTTGAATTTAATTCAATTTGACGGCACACCGGGCGGAAAGGTTTCCCTAATTGTTCAATGGGGACTTTTTGACACTAAAAATGAGAAATTAATACTTACTAAAGTCTCAAATATTAATGTTGACACTAAAAATGACTGCTTCGAAGCATTGGTCGCTGCTCAAAGCAAAGCGTTAGAAATTTTAAGTCGAGAAATAAGTTTGGCAGTAGAAAAAGTTAAAAAGTAATGTACCATGCTCGT
>JAOZSF010000009.1:10977-16499 GCA_029939815.1 bacterium | reverse complement strand
ATTTCCCATGCCGCTGTTTTCTTGCCCTCGATCGTCCACGGATTATAAGCGGTATTTCTATTGTACCAACCGAATTTTTTTGTTGCCTGTAAACTTAATTCAAAACAAGTGTCATAATTTCCGTTAATCGGAAATAATTTCGCTCCGTAAGCGGCAAGTTGAACAAGTTTTGCTCTTGGAGCCGAGGTTGAAACAAAAATATAACTTTCAATTCCGGCAGAAGCACAAATTCCGGCAAGAGAACTTGCGGCATTACCTGTTGAAGCGCAGGTGATTTTATCATAACCTTTCTTTTGAGCCATTGCGACAACAAGATATGACGCGCGATCTTTGTAAGAGCCGGTAGGCTCAACGGTTTCGTCTTTCAGCCAAAGCTTTTTAATGTCGATTTTTTTGCGGAGACTTTTGCAGGAATATAATGGAGTATTTCCAACTTTTAAGGGAGGAAAAACCACCGGAGGGAAAATTATTTCCGCTCCGGCATTTTCTCTGATGTGGTTTAATTTGTACTCTTCGTAATCATATAAACATTCAAGAACACCAAGAAGTGATTTTCCGGATTCTTGTTTTTTGGAGCATATCGGGCAGACATATTCAGGCGCATTATTCGCCGGAAAAATCTTCCCACAGGTTATGCACTTGAATTGATAGTTTGCACTCATTAATTTTATATTGTAAATATTTCTTCTTCTTTATGTTTCAGGGCTTCGTTGATTTTTTCAATATAATCATTCGTAATCTTTTGAATCTGTTTTTCACCGTCACGGAGGTCATCTTCAGTAAGTTCGCCCGCTTTTTTCATTTTCTTTAATTTTTCATTCTCTTCACGACGGATATTTCTAACCGCAACACGCACTTCTTCAGCCATGTGCTTAATGTGTTTGTCAAGGTCTTTGCGACGTTCTTCATTTAATTCCGGTATCGGCACGCGAACAACTCTTCCATCATCAACCGGAGTGATTCCAAGACTTGACGACTGAATTGCTTTAACAATGCTTTGCACGGTGTTTTGATCCCATGGTTGAATAACAATAAGCCGAGGTTCCGGAGTGGATATACCCGCCATTTCTTTTATCGGCATCTGGCTTCCGTAACAATCCACGCGAATATCCTCAACAAGAGAGGGAGAAGCTTTACCGGTTCTAATACCGTTAAATTCGTGATGGAGGTGATCGATTGAATGATTCATTTTATCTTTTGCATCGCTTACAACTTTACGATAAGGCATATTTTCTCCTGGTAGAAGTTAATAAATTAGGATTATAATCTATTAGATTTTATCATAAACCCTCAAAATTATCAAACTGAATTTCGCTTGACAAATTGTTTTATGTTAGGTATCATTATTAAATAATCGGTTAATTCTTAGATATTTTACATAACTTCAACCTTTGGTGCTCATCATGAATACAGGCGCAATTACAGCATTCGTTCTAATTATTGTCATAATAGTATGTATTGTTATTCTTATTTTTATAGCCAGATTTCTAAAAGTCTGGGTTCAGGCTTGGGCATCAAAAGCTGATATCACTATGGCAAGCCTTATCGGAATGTGGCTTAGAAAAGTTAATACATCAATAATTGTTAACAGCAAAATAGCCGCAGTTAAAGCAGGAATATTTATCTCTACAGAAGAATTAGAATCATTATACCTCGCAGGAGGAGACGTTATGAATGTTATTCGCGCGCTTATTGCCGCTGATAAAGCGAATATTATACTAAATTTTAAACAGGCATCAGGAATCGATCTCGCCGGAAGAGATATTTTCGGCGCTGTGCAGACTTCCGTGAATCCTAAAGTTATTGACGCTCCCGATCCGGCAAAAGGAAGAGTTACGGTTGATGCTGTCGCAATGGATGGAATTCAGCTTAAAGCAAAGGCGAGAGTAACTGTTCGCACAAATCTTGACCAGCTTGTCGGCGGGGCAACCGAAGAGACAATTATTGCCAGAGTCGGAGAAGGAATAGTTACAACAATCGGTTCAGCGAAAACACATAAAGATGTTCTTGAAAATCCGGACTCCATTTCTAAAAAAGTTCTCGGTAAAGGGCTTGACTCGGGTACCGCGTTTGAAATTCTCTCAATCGATATTGCCGATATAGATGTCGGTGAAAATATCGGCGCAAGACTTCAGGCCGATCAGGCGGAAGCTGATAAACGCGTTGCACAGGCGAAAGCGGAAGAACGCCGCGCAATGGCTGTTGCGGCCGAACAGGAAATGAAAGCAAGAGTTCAGGAGATGAGGGCTAAAGTTGTTGAAGCAGAAGCTGAAGTGCCGAAGGCGATGGCAGAAGCTTTTCGCTCAGGCAATCTTGGAATAATGGACTACTACAAGATGAAAAACATTAATGCTGACACTTCAATGCGCAACAATATTGCCGGTCCTGAACAAACATCGGGGACTCCCGGACACGTTAAATAATAGATTTAATGAATAAGCGGCAGAATGTTGTTGTTTTGCCGCTTTCACTTTAAGCTAAATAAATGGACAAAAAATCTTTAATTGATATTCTAAAAGTTGTCTTTGTTTTAGGATTTATTCTGCTTCCACAGATTATTAAAGCTTTCTCAAAGTCTAAAAAATCGGAAGGTATAACTCCGCCGCGAATACCTGATACCCAAAGAAATAAATTCAAAGCAGCAAAACGAATCAATCGTAAACCTGTTACAAGTTATCAGGAAAAGCCTAAACCGCAGAAAAAAGTCGATGATATTCTCGCTGAAATATTCGGAGATAAACCATCGTCATTAACGCCCGAGCGGGAACATTTACCGTCAAAAACTCACAGGCAGGAAATTCATAAAACAAATCGGCACAGTATTAAACCCGAAAACGAAGAATTACCAAGATTTAAAACAAGTATCAAAAAATTTAAAGTGAGTAATCCTTCCTTGCCTGATGATATTAAAGGCTTTGAACCGGATATTTATACTGTAACCGAAGTTCCTGAACAAACATCTCCCTTTCTTCAAAAATTCAAAAATATAAACCGGGATGACTTACGTTACGGAATAATTATATCGGAAATCCTTGGTCCGCCCGTCTCGCTTAAATAAAATGAAAACATACGAGCGAAGAGATTTTATTAAAACTATCGGAACATCTGCCGCAGCAAGTATTTTTGCAAGTCCGCTGTTAGCTCTGTCTAAAATTTGACTTTTTAAGGGACGATTGTTTATAAACTTGTTTTCTATCTGATTATTCAACAATTTCACTTTTACAATAAAAAGTTAAAACAAGCGTCATAACTAATATCAAATGAAACAAGACTATGATGACATAAAAGAATTCCTGGATGGCAGTATGCCGGCATTCCATCGGATTTACTCCCGCTACGAACGACAAATGTTCTTTTACATAAACTCTATGGTACGCCAAAGAGAAACAGCGGAAGATATTTTTCAGGAAGTATGGTCGCTTGTTGTAAAAAAGCTCCCGAAATTTGCTTTCAAAGGTTCTTTCAAAAACTGGCTATACACAATCGCTCATCATAAAGTAATTGATTATACAAGAAAAATCGCCGGAAAAATTAATGTAAGTTTGGATGAAACAATCGGCGGTGAAGAAAAAATGACTTATCTTGATATTCTTTCCGACCAAGCGCCGGATATTGTTGATCAACTATCCACGAGAGAAATGATTGATAAAATTCAGAAAGCGGCGGAAAAACTTCCCGAAAAACAAAAAGAAGTGTTCCTGCTCCGCTGCGATGCGGATCTGAAATTTAAAGAAATAGCTGAAATGACGGGAGCGTCATTAAATACAATTCTTGGCAGAATGCATTATGCAATAAAAAAAATCAGGAACGAATTGATAGATGAATACTAAATTACAATAATAATTTTTATATTGCGTCATTATATTTAGAACAAGAAATAGCGGTAACAAAAATGAAAACTAATAATAAAAAAATATGGAATGGTGAACCCTGGGACGATAATACAGTTTCAATGCTGCCACGACCCTCGAAAGATATTAGAAATAATATCTACGCAATGGCACGTGAACAGGCAGCAGTTTCCCGGAATCACTCTCAATCCGTCTTTCAACGCGTAACATCTCTTTTCCGCGGCCGGTATTCATACGCTTTGTGGAGTGCCGCGGCATCGCTACTGATCGCTACTTGCGTATGGCTCGGAAATACCGGTCGCGGTTCTTATTCCGAGTATCAATCTTCAAATGATTTAAATAATATGATTAACGAGGTGGTCTCAATTTTAAACGAACCGGATTTTTCTCCGTTTACCGAGCAGAATGGAGTTGACATAGATGAAGCAATATTTGTAGTTGAAATGCAAACTGTTAACGAGGAAATCGCGAGTCTCGAAAATAATTTGCAAAAAAACTATCTGTTTTAAAAATTTACTAAATTAACTTAAAAAAAGGAAAACAATTATGAAAATATTAATTATATTAATATCAATTATGATGATTACAGGAATCGCTACAGCTAAACGATCAGGTCAGGGAGCAGGTGATGGCTCAGGTCATAGAAAAAGATATAAATCCGAACAATGTGGTGAAAATGGAGAATCTTTACAAAAACATGAAAGAAAACGTCATAAAAAAGATATGACTCCTGAAGAACTTAAACAACGCGAAGAAAGAATGCAGAAAAGATTAAGGCGTATGGCGAATGGTGATGAAGCCGAATATAATCGCCTTCTTAAACTTCGTAAAGATGACCCGGAAGCTTTCAGAACAGAAATGCGTGAACGAAGAGCCCAAAGGGGAAAAAATAAAAATAAAAACAAAGGAAGGGCAAAATGAAAACTTTAATTATCTCATTAGCAGTATTAGGAATGATTTCCTCAGGATTTATTCTCGCAGAACCTCCGTGTAAAGACGATTGCCCGCAAGGCGGACCTCCTTCATGGGTGAAAGACGGACAACCGGGACCGCCACCATGGGTGAAAGACGGACAACCTGGACCTCCTAAAAATATGCAGTCCGGAAGAAAAGGCGGTCGACCACAGCATCCTTCTATGATGGGGAAAAAAGCGCATCGTGGAATGAGAAAGAAAATGGAAGGTAAATTCAAAAAAATGTGCGAAGATAATCCAAAAGAATATGAACGATTAATGAAACTGCGTAAAGACGACCCTGCTGCTTTCAGAAAAGAAATTCATAAACGGTACGAAAAACAGTTTAAGAAAGAAAATCCCGAAGCGTTTAAAAGAATGCAGGAAATGAAGAAATTAAAAAAGAATGTTGGCAAGCTTAATAAGGAATATAAGAAATGCGAAGACGCTGATAAAAAAAAAGAAATTAAAAAGCAAATGAAAGACCTTATCGGCAGAGCATTTGATATTACTCAGGAATTTAGAGAGGGAAAAATTAATAATCTTGAGAAAAAGACGAAAGAACTTCGCAAAAAAGTAAAACAACGTGGAAAAAATAAGAAGGAAATGGTTAATCTGAGACTTAAAGGCTTGATCGACGGTGAAGAAACTGTTAAATGGTAAAATCTCTCTGAGATTGTTTTAAAGAGCCGGGGTGCTTAAGCACTCCGGCTTTTTT
>JAOZSF010000009.1:0-10877 GCA_029939815.1 bacterium | reverse complement strand
TTGGAAAACCTGAAGTTGTAAGAACTGTAGCCGCTGCCGCCGGCTGCGGAGAATTCCGACCTCAACGAGGTCGGCTACAGCACAACAAAATTCGTCAAATGCAATTTTGCATTATTCTCAATCTGAAAAATAAAAATCTCCAACTTCATAATCTATTGGAAAATCGCACGCCTTAGATTGAATGCTAAAGTAAACTCCGCTCCGCCAGGCAAATTCAGATAATTTACACCTGCCCACAATTACCGATTTTACTTTGTTCGTCGCACCGACCGAACGTGCAATAATATTTATTTTTGATTTATATATTTTTATTTCAAGGTCAATGGGGGTTATTATATTTTTCTCTCCGATTTTAATACCGGGATCATTGGGTAATATTCCGTTTTTGATTTGATAACTTTTTGTGAAAACCCGCAAAACAGCATTAGACGAATCCCGCCATTCAATTTCAATTGTTATATTTTCGTCATTCCAGTCCTTATATGATTTGTAGGCCGGAGAAGGAGAGAAAACAAATGAAAGAACCGGCGGATTATCCGTTTTTAAATGCGCCGTGGCAATATTTATTCCTTGTATTCGCCCTGTTAGCGCTCGGTTAAAAAAACTGTCAATTCGCGGGATCTCATTTTTCGAAATTAACGGAATGAATCCGGTTCCTTTCCATGAGCTCGATTTTTTTTCCGGTGCCTGATGAATTATAACCTTTTCGTTATTGAGTTCGCAACTTGAGTCTCTTTCTCGTGGTGTTTTTTTATTCCATAAAATTTTGAAATCAGAATCAACAAGTAAAGAAAAATTATTGACTTTAACACGGGAAAATATATTGCTTTCACTAATCGCTGGCAAAAAATCCTGTAAAAAACCGGGAAGTAATTTCTCCGTAACATTCTCTGAAAAATAATACCGCCGGCGAAATGGGGAAAAAGCCGAACTACCGGAATTCTTACATGGGAAAGTAATCTCTGAAATTAAATCCGAAGTTGGCGGTACATCTATTCTCCTGCTTTTCAATATTTCGGCTGGTGAGTTGTAATAACCCCTTGAATGCCTTTTCGGTGTCGCAGTTGCCGGAATGAAAAAAATCCTTTGCAGTTCCCGGGAATATACCGTTGAAGGCTTGGTTTCACCAAACATATATTCATAACCGTAATCGCGTTTTACCGCAGCATGACAAATTGCGACTTTCCCGGTTTTATTATCAATTGAGTCAAAAGCGTCTTTTAATTTCTTATAAGCATCTGAGATAAGCTGTTTTTTTTGCCACCATAGAGTTTTACCTGTTTTTAAATCGGCAGCGGAATATTTCGAGCGGAGAGAAAACCATTCATAAGAGCCAACCGGCTGCGCGAAAATACGTTTTTTAAGCACAAATCTGAATCCTGCTTTACTTTCAATAGTATAAATTTTCGGCTTAGAAGTTATTTCCCTTTTATTATTAATGTCAGCAAATAAAATATCAGCCCAGAAAATCTCGTTGAGCGCTTTTCTTGTAAGTGTTCTGCTTACATCAATTTCCCGTAAAGTGTAAAGTCTTTCCAGACAGGTCATAATATCATAATTCGATGGACGTAAACTTTCAAGCACGTTCGTGTAAGGAACCCACAACAACGGAGCTGTAGCGTCTGCATCGGTGAAATTCTTGATTTGTGCTGCCCGCACCTCAGGCGAAGCAGGAAATACTCTCAGCGCTTTTCTGAGGTATGTTGTGTAGTCAGCTCCACTTTTTGATTCGTGTTTGGCCGCGCGGAAAAGCCCGATACCGGTTTCCGGAGAAAAGAATTTTGTGTCAGCCGATTCATTTGCCTTATTATAAAAGTCCATAGCTTCCGCCGCGAAAGTTTTTGATGAATTATCAGGTAAGGTCATATTATGATTCTCATCAGCCATTTGAACACAAATACCCCCAATCCAAACTGCAAGTTCCGGGGATGGATTTTTTTTATAACATTTTTTTAACGCAAGATATGCCTTGGAATAATTCCCCATCTCTAAATTGAGAAGCGCTTGCTCAAGATAAGGAACAGAATATTTCGGAGATAATTTACTGACTTTTCTCCACGCATCAATTGCAAGCTTAAGCCATGAAATTTTATTTTTGCTTAATATAAGAACGCTTTTATCACGATAGATAGCGGTGGATAATTCCCCCCATAACGCATTTATTTGTATTTCAAATTTACCGTTCCCGGTTGTTTTATAAAGCTTTTCACTCGCCTTGTCATATAATCTAAGATGAATCAATGAGCGAATATAAATCTCCTGCATAAACTGTGATTCGGGATAAACATCCAAAACATATTTTGCCAGAGCAACGGTGTTTGTCCAGTTCTTTTTAGAGATTTCTTCCTTGACAAGCGGTGATATTACATTTACTAATTTTTTTTGATACGGCTTTTCAGAATGAGAACCCTTAACTTTATTGTATGAACGGATTATTCCGGATAACGCACCCGGATGATTCGGCGATAAACTTAATGCTTTTTTATATGATTTTATCGCTGAAGCGGTTAAACCGATTTTTAAATAAGTATCGCCCATGCGAAGATAACATGCGGCAAAATTCGTAACAGTCAATGTTTTTCTGAAATATCTGAGCGCTTTTTCCGTATTACCGGCTTTTAACAGATTACATCCCTGAACGTAAAGATTATATCCTGAACCTTGAAAAGAAATGTTTGTTTTTACCGGTAAAGCAAATCTGATCGCCTGACTGTAAGCGAGTCGTAATTTATCTTCATTATCTTCCAATTTCGCAATTTTAGCTTGCGAGGAATAAACATAAATATTACTTGGCTCAATCGATTCCCATTTGTCTGTAAGGCGTTTGGCAGGCCCAATTCGCTCATCTTTTATGAGTGAGCAACTAAGCTTATTGAGCGCGAAACCGGAGCAGGGATGTTCACGCAAAAACGACATTAATAACGCGCGGCGTGTGGGTTCGTCTTTTACGGAAGAAAGATAAATTTTAAACCAGTACTCACTCCATTTTGGCCATTTTTTCTTACATTTTACATAAATGCGCCCCCCTTTTTCACTGTCTTTATTAATCGCCAATTGTTTTAAAAGGAGTTCCGCGGCATCACTGTCATTGGGGAATTCAAGACAAATGCGGGATAAAAACGCGGCTTTTAATTTAGGTTCAACTATTTTTTTATATTTTGCCGCCCAGGAACTAATTTTCCATAAATTTGTATAAACATATTTGCTCTTATATGGGTTTTCCCATTTGTTTTTTAACTTGTTGAATAATTTATTCAACTCTTTCTCATCTAAAGTCCCGCATGAAGGAGAATCGGAATTGGAGGTGAAAACCTGCACGTTGCAGCTTTCAAAAACTTCATTGCCTTCTACTTCACGATAAACAAATTCAGGAAAGTTTTCATCTGTCCATCGACCGTTAAAACCATTTTGTTCCGCCCAATAATTTATAGAAAAGGGAAAATACAAATTTACAAGCGGCGTTGACCAACGATCATTTTTCCCGGGCTGATTGGCAATTTTAAGTTTACCGAGACTGGTTTCGACAAGCAATTTACCATTATTCCAAATTTCTTTATCGCTTTCGACCATCCATTCTGAAGTAAGAAACCATTCGGTTCTTCCACCGGAGGAAATAGGAACCTTCTCCCACTTGAACGGGAAATGAATCGGAGTTTTTTTTATTGATGTGCTTTTTCCGGTTCGTTCCTTGTATATTGAATTAAAAGAAAATGAATATGATAAATCAACGGTTTTCGGTAAATTACCAAAGTTCGGCGTTAACGTTATCGGCAGGTGAACACGATAGAATCTTTGCTTGGCTTTAAATTCCTGAAGATTATAATATTCGGGATATTCTCTCTTTAAAACCGTATGAATTCTCGTGTCGGCAAGAATATAAGAATTTATCCCCTTAACGGATTTATATTCGTAGTTTGGCTCTCCGATTTCAATTTTAAATAAAGGCTTGCCAACCATTACCGCGTTAACGCAATAAGAAATAAGAAAAAAGAACAAGAATAAAGGCAATTTTTTTTTCATTTTAAAGTAAAATATGTTGATAAGATTCTATCAACATTTCTTGTCGATTGCAAACGACATTTTTTGCCGATTGTCTTTTTTTACGCAAAATCGAAGAGGAAAATTATTTTTAACGGAAAAGACGCAAGAGACGCAACGAATAACGAATAACGATTAATTCCCCTCCTGTTTTAGGAGGGGTGCCTGAAAGGCGGGGTGGTTTTATCATAAACATCGAATAACGATTAACACACCCCGTCAGCTAACGCTGCCACCCCTCTTGATAGAGGGGATTTTACCGAATAACGATTACCGCCTCATCCGTCCGCCGGAAGACATCGGCATTGACATTGATGGCGCCCTCGATGCTGACGCTCTTGGTGCAGATGCTCTTGGCGCTGACATTCTTGGAGCGGTTGGCCTTGAATAAGAGGGTCTTGAGATTCTTGGTGTGGAAACCCGCGGGGTGGATCTCCGGCTCGGTGACGGGCGTGAAACTCTTGGTGTGGAAACTCGTCTCGGTGATGGTCGCGATACTCTTGCCGGCTGTGTACGTGTGTTGTACTGTCGCGATGTTCGACTGCGGGATGAATAACCCGATCGTGTTGTACTTGTTCTTGAAATTGAAGGTTGTCTTTGAGAACGTGATGTGGTTCGGCTTACTTGAGACGGCGATCTTGAAGAACGCTGATATCCTCTTGATGTTCTTGTCAGTGAATTTTTAGTAACACGTTCACGTGAACTGCGGTAGTTTGGTACACTATTTCTACTTGCAAAGATCTCCGAACGTAAACTCCTTGATGACGAAATTCGTCCGGCATCGGCAACGCGTATTGACCGCCTTGAAGAATCAACAATTCCTCTGTTTTCAGAACGTGCGCTTCTGCCGGCAACATCGGTTCTTCCGCGCTCCGAACGGGTTCTACCGGATGAACTTCCCGCCAAACTTTTTTCCGAGCGTGCGGTTCTTGTGTTTGAACCCGATCTTTCAGCTCTGCTGTATCTTCCGTTATCGGCTAAAGAATTTTGTAAGGAACCTCTGTATTCTCTTTGGTTTTGATAAGGAATACTGTTTTCTCTAACTGTTGTCGGTCGCTGAGCCGTTGCGGGATAATTATCATAATAATAATTGTTGATGTAATAATTATTGCAGCCGTATCCATATCCGTAACCGTATCCGTAGTAGCCGCCATATCTTCTGCCGTAATATCCGCAATAATTTCCCCAGTTTGGATAACAATTTCCCCATCCGAAACTAAAACTTAGATTGACCGGGCTGTAACACGAAGAATAGTAAGAATTATATCCATAACCTCCATAATAACTTCCGTAATAACCTCCATAATATCCACCGCATGAGTTGAAGGAAACACTTACACTTGGCCACCACGAACAATTACCGTAATCATAATAGGAAAGATAAGAGCAGGGAGCAGGTGTGTAAACAGGTGTTGCAACAACAGGAGCATAAGGAACTACGGCTACCGCGTAACCAGGATCAATATTACCGAGACCGAGAAATCCCAGTCCGAAGTTCAATCCGAAATTATAATAAAATTTTGCTTGGGCTGCGGAAGGGATCAGAACTATTGAAAGAACGATCACAAGTGTTTTTAGAGCTTTCATAGCGAGCCTCTTTTTTGTATTGTTATTTGTTAAGGCCGGCGCGTTTGCGTCATTATCATAAATTGTTTTCAGTGATATAGACGCAGAAAAATTAATTATATTCAAATGGACGTGCCGAGGTTAGAGAACACACCCCGTTCGCTTCGCGGCCACCCCACCCAGCATGCGCGGGTTCCGAGATCTGAAGAGGGGATTCTTGCAGGCACGCCTGAGGAAATTTCCGCTTCACGCAAATTTAATTTATGAGTGTTAGTATGCAGATTAATTGCTAAGCAAATAGAAATTGATTGATTGTAAGATGAATGGATTGAAATCGTTCAATGATAAAATCATTAAACCATTAAATAAAAAATGGTACGCCCATAGGGATTCGCCCAGCATTCGCCGGGCGCCCGATGACCATCGGGCGAACCCAGAAACTATGAAAAAATGGTACGCCCATAGGGATTCGAACCCCAAACCTCCTGGTCCGTAGCCAAGCACTCTATCCAATTGAGCTATGGGCGCACATTAATATTACTAAAACTATTATATCATTTTTGATGTTAAAAGTAAAACGGTTTTGGAGTACAGGGTGCATGGAAATTTTCGGGATTGGTAAATGGAGGGTCAGCGTCCATTCCATGGATTTTTGCATCGGATTTTCTGTATTCTGTAGCCGCTGCCGTTGGCTGCGGTCGAAGATCCGCCGAAGGAGGATTCTTATGTGGTTAAAATCTTTTGTATTAACTTTGATGAGGAAATGGAATTATTTGTATTAGAAAAAAACAATTTTTTTCAAAACTACTCTTGTTTTCTCATTTTCTTTTTCCGGTGTTAGAATTACTCATTTATTATAACACAACGACTTCTTATTGCTCTGTCCAAATTTATCAGACCATCATATTAATTGAACGGCGAAAATCCCGGCTTTTTAGTTGCAAAGGATATTTTATCTTGTTTTGGTATAATATACATTAAACAAAAAATAATCCAACCAACTTTTCAACATGAATTCAAAACAACGCGTAAAACTCGCGGTGAATCATCAAATACCGGACAGAGTTCCAATTAATTATCTTGCTAATCCGGGAATTGACTCTCGATTAAAAAAACATTTTGGCCTTGCAGAAGACGATAATGACGGTTTGCGTGACGCGCTCAACGTGGATTTTCGCCAGGTTTTTCCGGCGTACACCGGTCCGAAACTTCACGCCGATATTCCCGACAGGCATATATGTGAATGGGGGATTCATCGCCGCTGGATAGAAAATGAATCAGGAGGATATTGGGATTTTTGTGATTTCCCTCTTAAAGATGCTGCTATCGAAGAAATAGAGAAATTCCCCCTCCCCAATCCTGATGATTTTGATTATCAGTCAATCGCAAATCTTTCCGAAAAATATAAAGATTATTGCGTGATTCTCGGCAGTGCGGGAATTCCGGACATTATCAACGGAACAAGTATGCTCAGGAGCATGGAACAGGTTCTCATTGATTTTATGCTTGACGAACCGGCTTGTATCCGCTTAATCGAAAGAAGAGTTGAAATTCTTCTTGAAATTATGCGCCGTTCTTTGAAAATTGCAAAAGGTAAAATCGATATGCTCTGGATGGGCGATGATCTTGGCACACAGCACCGTCCGCTCATCAGCATTGATCTTTTTAGAAAGTACATTCGCCCGAACCATCAGAAATTCATCGACCTTGCTAATGATTTTGACATTCCTGTTATGGTTCATTCATGCGGTTCAAGCAGTTGGGCTTTTGATGACTTTATTGAAATGGGTGTGTCGGTGATGGACACGCTTCAGCCCGAGGCGGAAAATATGCAGCCCGAATATTTGAAAAGAACTTTCGGCGATAAACTCGCTTTCCACGGTTGCATTTCAACTGCAGGACCTGTTGCTTACGGCACGGTTGACGAAGTAGAAAAAAGTGTAAAAGAAACTCTGGAAATAATGATGCCCGGCGGAGGATATATGCTTGCACCAACTCATCAACTTCAGGACAATTCCCCGACAGAGAATGTGTTAAGGATGTACGAAGTGGCAGTGAAATATGGAAGATATTAATTAGGGCATGCTCTTGATCTATTGCTGCAAGTAGCTCACTTCGACTTTTTAACCCCGCGCATGCTGGGGCGAAGTGAGTAACTTATGACAAATGTTTTAAAGGCGCAATTTGAAGTGGTTAAAATGGAGAACGCGAAGGAATTTGTCCCGAAAGCCTATAAACATCTATTTTATTTTTCTAAAATAATTGCTTTTAATAAAATAACATGATAACCAACTATCCCAATAAACAAATGAAAAAGAATATTGTTCTCTCAATAACATTGTTAATATTTTCTGTGATTTGCAGCGCAAGCGAAATTATTAATCCGTTTCCACGGCAAATAGTTAAACAAACCCAAATTAAGGAATTTAATTTTAATAAAAGTACCGCGGGATGGGATGATGTAATAAATTGCAGTGTTAAAACAAAAAACGGATGCCTGGTTATTACATCTTCAGAAAGCGATCCGCAAATATATTTAAAAAACATTTCTCTCGCAGGTCCGGTAAAAATCCATCTTAAAACAAAAAGTAAAAGCAGAGGAACTTTACAACTTTTCTGGACTACCGATTCTTCCCCGTCACCTACTGCGGATAAAATGGTCACTTTAAATACACTCCCGGACGGAAAATGGCATGAGTATTCAGTAGAAATACCTGAAAAAGCTAAAATAAAAATGCTCCGTCTTGACCCTTATGCGGCAGAAGGAGAGATGGAAATTGATTGGATAAAAATAGATGAAATAAAATACCACCCTCTTGAAATTGTGCAGGTCCTTCAATCGAAAGATTTTGTGGAAGCCGTTGTTACAAATCATTCCAATAAAAAAATAAAATTTATTTCCGGTGGGAAAAGTTTCACAATTCATCCTGCAGCACAGTTAAGACTTAAGCAAAAAGTTAATTTGAATTCTCCATTTGAAGCATTTGATTTTAATTTAAAGCCGGATGGGAAAACAAAACTTCCTGCGCTTGTTCGTCCGGTGAATATTATAAATTGGAATGCTGAAACTAACTGGATAAGTTTAAACAGCGGAAATTTAAAATTAAAAATAACAACAGACGGAACAGGCGCGAAAGTATTTTACAAGAATAATCTTTGTGCGGCATTGTTTCCAATCGCGAAATCCGGCAATAAAATCCTGGAATTTAAAATTGTCGGTTTAAGCTCAAATAAAATAAAATTAATTTCTGAAAATGTTGAGAATTTCACCATCGAACTCGATAAAAATTATATAAAATATTGTTTGGAGGGACGTTGTCCCCAACGTCCTAACCCACATTCGAATAATAAAGTCGCTGCTGTAGAAGGTACTCCTGTTTTCACCGGACCTACGATTAGAATTAAAGATTCCATCGAACAAGCTTTACTGCCCGGTGTTGAATATCTTGGGAAAAATGAAAAATCGTCAACGGATCTTGATTTGAAAGTTAAAGAACACATTCGCTATAAACCGGATAAAATGTTGGTAACAATGCCGCTCATGTCATTTGTAACTCCTGAAAGTTCCGTGGCGATGAAATGGCAGAATATGAACCTCCAGCCGTATTTCGCGGTGCCCGATTTTTTTAACGGTGCCGCCGGCGGGTTAATGTCGCTTGAAGGTAAAAAAATAAAAGTTCTTATTCGCTTTTCAAAAGGATGGAACGATGGAAATAATCTCGAAAATATTATCGAGTGGTCGGTTAAATTGTCAGGATTGCCTCCAGTGCCAAAACCGCCGCGAACGGAAAAAGAACAGCTTCAACTTTGTCTTAAAGGAATTGATTCTGTTCATAATGAAAATGGATGGGGGCATTGCGCGGATGACCATTTCCAAAAACTTTTTTACGCAGATTACGTGTCGTTGATTTGGCGCGCAACAGGGAAAATTGAGAAAACACCTAACCTCATTCCGGGCGGCGGACATTTACCTTTACCGGAAGCTTTTTTTATTACCGGTCGTGCGGAAAAATGGTTGAAAATCAGAATTAATCAGGCGAAAGAGATAATTAAATCACAAAAACCGGATGGGTCTTTTCGCTATGACGGGAAATTTAGAGAAGGACATTTTGAAGATACCGCAAGCGGATACTGCGCGGTTAACGCACAGCAACTTTTAAGAATTGCTTATTATACCGGAGATGAAAAAGCTCTTGCGGCAGGATTAAAAGCTTTGGATTATATTTCACGATTTCGCACGCCACGCGGGTCACAGACATGGGAAATTCCTTTGCACACGCCTGACATTCTTGCTTCAGCACGAATCACAAAATCATATATTCTCGGTTATAAATTAACCGGTGATGAAAAATATTTAAAGGTCGCGAGAAAATGGGCTTTATCTGGAATTCCCTTCGTTTATCTCTGGGGAAATCAGCCGATTATGAAATATGCTACTATCGCCGTTCTCGGCGCAACAGGTTGGATCGCGCCAAACTGGATCGGTCTGCCGGTACAATGGTGCGGCTTGGTTTATGCTGACGCTATACTTGATCTTGCAGAGTACGACAAAACATTTGACTGGAAAAAACTCGCGAAAGGAATTTACATTTGCGGCGAGCAGATGCAATACACTTCCGGAAAAACAATCGGCACTCTTCCTGATTCGTTCACTTTAAAAACGCAGACAAGAAATATTTATGACATTGGTCCTTTAATGCTGATTCAGTTCCAGCGTCGCTTCGCCGGAAAGCCATGCGGTATTTATGCTGCCCGATACAAAGGAAACACAATCGCCGCTCCGTTTCCTGTAAAAATAAAAAACGGGAAAGCGATAATTAACGCGCAAAAAGGATTGGATTACCAGGTAATAATAAATCAGAAAGTCGTGGACATCAAATCGAAAGGAAGGGATGAGATTGAATTAAAATTTTAAATTCCTGTTCGCTGCCTCTGTCTTCCGTTCCCCTCCTTGACAATTGCATATTTTTATATAATACATTAAAATAATAACACAAAACTATGCATCAATACTTTGTGCCTGAAATTTCTATCGCTTGCTACTACTTTCCAAACTACAATCCTAACGACGCGCGCAACCATAAATTAAAAGCACACGGCTGGTCGGAATGGCTGACCTGCATTCTCAAACGGATGCCTTTAGTGCTTTACGCCATCCCGATAAACTTTGTATGGATTTATATGACACGCCCGAACTCGTGAAAGAAGGCGCTCAGCAAGCTCGCGCAATGTATCCCGAAGTTTATAAAAAAGTTTACGCTGCGGGCGGGATG
>JAOZSF010000218.1 GCA_029939815.1 bacterium | reverse complement strand
AAATTAAAATACGCTTTTGCATTGTTATAACAAATATCGCTTACCATTTTTCCAATTAATTCCATGTCATTGGGAATTAATCCGTTTTTTATATCATTACCAAGAATATTGCACAAAATCCTGCGGAAATAATCATGACGGGGATAGGAAACAAAAGAACGGCTGTCAGTAAGCATCCCGACAAATCTGCTCAGCAAGCCGAACTGCGAAAGTGTTTCAATTTGTTTTTCCATACCGTCTTTCTGGTCAAGAAACCACCAAGCGGAGCCGAACTGCATTTTACCGGGTGTTTTTCCATCCTGGAAATTTCCGAGCATCGATGCAATAATTTCGTTATCACAGGGATTAAGATTATAAACAATAGTTTTTGGCAACTCATCTTTCATGTTAAGCCGGTCAAAAAACTTTGAAAGAGAACTCGCTGTATCCCAATCTCCGATTGAATCATAGCCGGTATCGGGTCCGAGCTTTTTAAACATTAAAGAATTATTGTTTCGTAGCGCGCCGAGATGCAGTTGCTGTGTCCAGTTCCGTTTATTGTCTAAGCTGGCAAATTCAATCATCATAGCTGACTTAAATTTTAGAATTTCTTCATTTTCGAGATTTTTCCCTGCACGAACTTTATCGAAAATCTTTTTTATTTCTGTTAAAGAAAAATCTTCCGCGTAAATCGTTTCTATTCCATGATCAGATAATCTGCATCCCATTTGATGAAAAAAAGTGTGACGGTTTTCCAAAGCATCCATATAAGATGAAAAATCAGAAATGTTTATGCCGGAAACTTCCGCAAGAGCATCAACCCATTTAGTAAATTCTACCGGATTTTCTACCGCCATCCCCTTATCGGGTCGCCATGTTGGTAAAACACAAATATCGAAATTTTCATCAGCAGCTATCTGTTTATGTGCCGAAAGCGAATCGCACGGGTCGTCAGTTGTGCATACAATTTCGACATTAGATTGTCTCATTAGATTTTTACATGAGTGCGTTTTTTTATTTGCCAAAATAGTTTTAGATTTTTCCCAAATAGAATCAGCAGTTTTTGGTGAGAGTAAATCATCGATATCAAAATATTTTTTAAGTTCGAGATGAGTCCAGTGATACAAGGGATTCCTCAAAGTTTTTGGAACGGTTTCCGCCCATTTATCAAATTTTTCTTTGTCAGTTGCATCACCGGTAATAAATTTTTCATCAATACCGTTCGCGCGCATTGCCCGCCATTTATAATGGTCACCGGCAAGCCACAGTTGAGTTAAATTATCAAAGGAGACATCCTCGGCGATTTGCTGAGGATTCAAATGGCAATGATAATCGATGATTGGCATATCCACTGCGTAAGAAAAAAACAATTCTTCCGCCTCGGGAGTTTGTAATAAGAAAGATTTATTTATAAATTTTTTCATACGTTAGTAATTTTTTAGATTTTCTTTAGTTAAAATATCTATCGGAAGAATTTGTTCTTTTTTCACTTTCTCTTTTAAAACTACATGCCTGAAAAGAGTCATTATCCCCTCGTATCCTTGAACTTCAGGCCGTTGACTTAATAAAAAATCTATTACTCCTTTTTTTAAAAAAGACCTGTTCCTTGTCGTTAAATCATATCCTATAATGTGAACGTTCCTTTTTATTCTCTTCTCTTTAATGTATTCGGCAACACGGCCTGCTCCGGCACTGGGTACAAATATACCTCGCAAATTAGAATTTTCTTCAAAAATATTTTGTAAAAGTTTATTAAATGTTGTTCCGTTTATTTCATAAATTCTTACTTTTATTTCTTTGTTTTTATTAAAAAAATCTGAAAAACTTTTTATGCGATCGTCAATATGATAATCTTTCGGAACCATTCTGATTATTCCAACAGTTCCTTTACCACAAATTAACAATTTCATCAACTTGGCAGCTAAGCTTCCGCTTTGAACAGAATTCTGTCCAATATATGAAATACATTTGCTGTTCGGAACATAAGAATCAAAGAAAACATAAGGAATTCCATCCGGAATCTTTTTTATAAATTCTTTTTTTGTAAATTCGGACATAGACGGCGCAATCAAAAGACCATCTAATTCGTCCTTCTTTTTCAATATTTTATCAAAGCAGTTTTTAAAAGAAGTTTTAGAGTTTTTATTATAATGAAAATAAATAATTTTGACTTTATAAGTCTCTAACTCTTTTTCTGCTTTTTTTATACCTTGCTCAGGTAATTCCCAATATTTCTCATCCTGATGCGGCTTAGGCAAAAAAACACCAAATGTAATCGCCTTTTTTGAAACAAGCGAACGTGCAATTATATTAGGTTTGTAATCAACCTTTTCCAGTATCTTTTTGACTTTCTTTCCAATCGCTTCCGAGTAATTTCCACGTTCGTGAATTACGCGATCAACTGTCCCGCGAGATACATTCGCAAGTTTAGCTATTTCTTTTATAGTAACCATATATTAATTTTCGATTTTAGATTTGTGATTTCCAATTTCTCACATTTTCCCACCTTCATACTTTCATATCTTCCCGCTTTCCGACTTATTGTGCACGAGCACAGCAATATTATATCTAACTTTTTTTGAAATGTCAAACCGCTTGAAAAAAACATTTCCGGCGACTATTACTAATATGCCGAATATAAGGCGGGGAAGATTTGTTGTTAATTCCCCTCTTGGCGAAGATCCCGAGTATTCCATCGGGGAGAGGAGGCCCGTGGGCGGGGGGCATAAGCGCTAAAATAAGCATATTTTAGCACTTTAAACCGAAAAATATGACTGTGCGATAATACGCATGCTGAAAGTCCGCCAACGGAGGAATTATTTCATTGGATTATTTAATTTTTTTCCTTAACTTAGCGCTTATGGGGGTTGCACGCCGAGCCTTTTGCAACGAAGTAGGCGGTATATTGGTGATAGCCCTTGCAGACAATTTCAATGACCAAAATCCCAATAGTACTAATAACTTGTGGATTGATTCAAATTATGATGTTTACTTCACCAACCCGCGATATAGAAATAATATATTATGACTCTTCAGGCAACATAATTTACAGCGTAAGAAATATCGCTTCTGTGATTGTTCTTACACCGTATTTTTTATTTTTTTCAAATTGACTTTTTTTATATACATTTGTTATAATTGCGATATATAGTTAATTTAACCAACCAAAATAATCATGAATACTAAATTCTTTCTTTCAACCTTAATTATCATCGCCATTGCTTCAATTATTAACGCGGATAACTTTGTAGATAAACTTTATCAGGTCGATGTCCCCGTCGTTTCACGAAGTATATCTTTCGAAAATCCTACCGGTAAAAAAGGCGCGGGAGGAAAAGCCGTGAATAAAGAACTCGGCATCGGAAGAAAAGGTCAGCCATGCAAATTTATTTTTCCGGGTACTACTCAAATCCTATGCAATATAAAAGGTCCCGGCGTTATTCGACATATCTGGATGACTACCACTCCCAAACTCGATAAACTTGAAGGACTCGTCATTAGAGCTTATTGGGACAATCAAAAATATCCGAGTATTGAAGTCCCATTCGGCGAACTTTTCGGCATAATGCTTGGAAAGCCGCAGGCATATCAATCCGCCGCTCATGCCGTAAACAGCGAAGCCGGTGTTTCAATTTACCTTCCAATGCCTTTCAAGAAAAACGCGAAAATAACTATCGCTAATGAAGGCCCGGAACCTTCAGTATGCTATTATTCTATTGATTATACTGAAGGAGATAAAGTTGAAAATGACAGCGGAAGATTGCACGTGCTTTATCATCGCGAAAATCCAACAACCTTAAAAAAAGACTTCGAAATTCTGCCGCTTAGAAAGGGAAAAGGACGATTTATAGGTTGCGTGCTCGGTATCCGCACTCTCACAAATAATTGGTGGGGAGAAGGTGAATTTAAAGTTTATCTTGACGGTGATAAAGAATTCCCGACAATCTGCGGTACAGGAACTGAAGACTTTGTCGGGCAATCCTGGGGACTCCAAAATTCAGCACAGTTGTTCTCAGGCACAACTTTACAAAAAGATAATTATTACTCGATTTACAGATGGTTTATTAAAGACCCTATTTATTGGAAAAAAGATATTCGAGCGACTATTCAGCAAATCGGAGTTTATGGAGACGTAAAAGGCATCCCGCACTTTTTCGAAAGACAGGACGACTGGACAACAGCTACTTTTTGGTATGAACCTGTACCAAGCGCTCCTCTGCCTAAACTACCAACATATAAAGAAAGAATTAAAAACTTATAATTGGAAATTGAAGATTAGATGCTTTGTTCACATTGCCCATTCCGTCCATCATGTCCATTAAAAAATTAAAAACAAAAACTGTGAAAAAATTCTCTCCTCCCTCTCTGTATTTTCTTCCTCGCGTCCTGCACTCATACTCCACCAAAAATTACTGACGGTTATGTTACCTCCATCGGTGAAGGAAAAGATAAAATTAAAATCGTTGTAGTTAAAGGAACGCCTTATGAAATGGGCGTTCAACTCGGCGTTCTGCTTAACGATGACATCAAATCAACATTAAATAAATTCATCCG
>JAOZSF010000008.1:14855-16528 GCA_029939815.1 bacterium | reverse complement strand
GTGGTCAGTGGTTTTGCCACATAAGGAACACATAAGAATTTTTGACAGGATGAATAGCTAAACAAGATTGAAGTCTTTTTCATACAAAATGATTTTATAGCAAAACGATTCTTTTGCTGTAGAACAATATAATTGTGCTTTAAAGTCAGTGCGATTAGTGTTTGAGTTTTATCCTGTTAATCATGTATATCCCCGCTACGCTACCGGGGCAAGCCTGTCAAACAAATTAAGCAGAGTTATTTTTCAGCTTCATCGAAACTGATAATATTCATCCAGCTGAACATGTGGAGAAAAATCCTGCGTAAATCCCCGAGGAATTTAATATGCTCGGAATAGACACAGACGCCGAATGAACTACCGCCGGGGATATAATATTGAGAAATATCATCTGTTAATTCGATTCGAACGGGAATACGCCCCGGTGGGAGAGTTTTTGAGAAATCGATCATTTTCATACCAATTGGAGTAAGTTGTCCTTCTGCGATTTCGTCCCAAAGTTTTGTAACTTTAGCTTTAAACGTCTTTCCGGGAATTGAAGTGAAAATAACTTCCGCTTCAGCGTTAGTTTTAATATTTTGAATAGCGTTAGGTTTAAATGCGGCGATATAATAAGGTTTTTCGTCAATTACAAATGTCATAAGTGATGACATTTTAAACGCGCCTGCCGTTACGCCTTCCCGCACTCTGCTTTGAGTAACATGTCCATCGGTAGGAGCGCGAATGGTAGTAGAATCGAGATTAAATTTTGCGATAACGAGCTGCGCCTCCAACGATTTTACTTCTTGTTGATACCGTTCCAGGTCATATTTTCTTCCAGCATTCATTTTAATTAGCTCAGTTGTTTCATTCAAACGTTTTTCTGCTAATTTTAGTTCCGCGGTCAACTGATCAACTTGAGCTTTAAAGGGAATCGGATCAATTTGAATAAGCGGGTCTCCTTTTTTGAGAGGTCGATTATCTTTTACGAATACTTTAACCACTTTTCCTTTAACCTGCGCGGAGATAGGAGAAGTTTGGAAATATATAGTGGCATAAGGTGTATAAGGGTGAAAAAACGCCATGCAAATATATATCCATCCCATTAAAAAAGCGCCACCGAGTGCGGTCGTTGTAACTGTCCATTTAGTTATAGGAAGATGAAAAATTTTAAAACACGCGATGGCGATGGCGGCATAGGTCAACATCATAATAATATCCATGCTATACCTCCTTTTTTTTGTCAGTGGTTACATTTATATGTTTCGTTTTTTGCACTGCTTCAATGGCGATAAGCCTTTCATTCAATTTATTTATTTTAGCCTGAAGTTTTTGAATTTCCGAAACTTTTTTTGCTTCAACTTCAGGTTTATAAAAGAAAGCCCAAATCCATAAAAATGGCCACAGCACCTGTAAAAAGAACAGACTAACCCATGCCGCCGCTTCAATCGCGTCTGCATGAGGGTGATTTCGTTTTTTAGCAATAGAAATTGGAATATCGTGAATAGCAACAATACCGTAAACTAATATCGCGATAACAATAATCCAAATGCCTAAAGTTAACCAATCAAATGTTGTGTACATGGTTATTCTCCATATTTGTGGTAGTTTTAAAATATCTGTTAAACAATTATACATTTTCCAGCAGGAATTGTAAAGGATTTCTTTTTGTATTAAAACAGACGAAACGGACTAAA
>JAOZSF010000008.1:0-14755 GCA_029939815.1 bacterium | reverse complement strand
CAGCAGGAATTGTAAAGGATTTCTTTTTGTATTAAAACAGACGAAACGGACTAAACAGACTGAACGGATGAAATTGAAAACGGCGGAGCAAAGATTTTTATTTTTTCAGAGGATGTTTTTTTTGCATCCATATAAATTTGATTGATAGTTTTTTTATTAACTGGATGAATTATTTTTGCGGCAATCTCATTTAGAGGTGTGAGAACAAAAAGCCTTTCGCACATTCTCGGATGAGGGAGAATAATCTTTTCATCATCTGAAATAATATTTCCAAAGAGGAGAACATCAATATCAATAATTCTCGGCGCATTGACTGTTGAGCGTTTCCGTCCGATTTTTTTTTCAATTTCAAGAATTGTGCTAATAAGTTCTTGCGGCTTGAATTTTGTTTTTATTTTAACAACGGCATTAAGAAAAGCCGGTGAATTGTCTGAGCAATCCACCGGCGAAGTTTCATAAATATTTGAGGCCGAAACAATAGTAATATTCTGTTTATTCAACTCGTCAATTGCGACAGCGAGATTTTCCAATCTGTTGCCAAGATTACTGCCGAGGGAGAAGAATATATTAGATACTAATTTCACGGATTTTTCACCACCACATAAGGAAACATAAGAAGAAAAAAACTTAAATTTCTTAATAAAAATATTTTAATTTATCTTTTGTGCTCTTATGTGTCTTATGTGGTTAATTTTTAATAAATACCGAGTTTCGCAATTCGTTCCGCGGCTTCGGCAAGGCGCTCTTTCGGAGCGGTCAACGTCATTCTTACGAATCCTTCTCCGCTTGGTCCGAAACCATTTCCGGGAGTACTTACGATTGCCGCTTCTTCGAGCAGTTTAATAGTAGTTTCCGCGGAAGTCATTCCTTTCGGCACAGGAGCCCAAACGTAGAAAGCAGCTTCCGGCGGAGTGACCTGGCAGCCGGCTTTTTTAAGACCATCGCATAGGACATCGCGGCGTTCCTGATAAGTTTTCAATAAATTTTCGTGGAATTCCGGCGGACCGTTAAGAGCAACTATTGCGGCATCCTGCACAGCGCCGAAGATACCTGAATCAAGATTGGATTTAATTTTTGCGAGACCGGCGAGAACATCTTTATTGCCAAGCGCGAAAGCGACGCGCCATCCTGTCATATTAAAAGTTTTCGAAAGAGAGTAGTACTCGATTCCAACTTCTTTCGCGCCGTCAACTTCGAGAAATGAGTGTGGTTTTTTTCCGTCATAATAAACATCACAGTAAGCCGCATCATGACAAACGATAATATTGTATTTATTAGCGAAAGCGACAACTTTTTCAAAGAAAGATAAAGGAGCTGTAACGGCAATTGGATTATTAGGATAGCAGAGGAACATAATTTTTGCTTTGCGGGCAACGTCTTCAGGAATCGCGTCAAGGTCGGGTAAAAAATTATTTTCTTGAAGCAGCGGCATCCAATGAGTTTCACCTTCGGTAAAAAGCGTTCCGGAATGATAAACAGGATAGCCCGGTTCAGGCACAAGAACAACATCACCCGGATTTACAAAAGCGAGGTGAATATGTCCAATTCCTTCTTTTGAGCCGAGCAGAGGCAATACTTCGGAATTTTTATCGAGTTCAACACCGAATCTGTTTTTATAAAAATCGATGATTGATTGACGAAGTTCAGGTTTTCCCTGGTCGAGTGCGTATTGATGGTTGTCCGGGTTGTCGGCAGCTTTTCTAAGCGCATCAACGATATGTTCCGGAGTTGGCAGGTCAGGATCGCCAACGCCGAGGTTAATCACATCTTTACCCTGAGCGATAACTTTTCTTTTAACTTTATCTATTTCCGCGAAAAGGTACGGCGGAAGTTTTTTCAATCTTTCAGCGAGAGTAATATTAAGTGGCACGATTAAATCTCCATATAAATAGTTATAAAAAGTACAAAATTTAGAGTAAAGGATTATAACAAATAACATATTAAAAAGCAAAATGATTCTGTCGAAATAAAAAAAGAATTATCATATTTTCTCAAATTCGTTTGATTTTCATTAAGTCGCTTTTTAGAATTTTCTAGCCCTTTGGGTTAAAGGGAGAAATAGCGTAATCTACCTGTTCATCGGCAATTGCGAGTTTATTATCATTTCAACTGCGTTTTTAAGGATAAATTGTTTTACGACAGCAAAAGAATTTTCTCCAATAATTAATGAATAACAAATAACAAATGATAAACAATAAATAGCAAGGTTCGGGGACAACAGCATAATTCAAAGTAACATTTCCTGTATCAGAAACGGTTTTCCCGTCCACGACGATGTGATAAGTCACACCGGGATCAAATTGAAAAGTTACTTCGCTTGTTTGTATGCCCGTTCCCGCGTCATCATTCGCGGCGATTTGTGTAAGATTACTTACATCAGCGCCTGTATAAACAGCGAGAACGGTATCAAAATCACTGCCGAATGTATCTACAATAAGAATATCACCTTCCGCGTTTTCGATTGCTGTTCGCGAAGTTGGTTCTGACCAATTCCACCAAACTGAATGATAAGGTCCGCCGTTACCGGCGTGTTCAGTTTCACCCGGTTCGGTTACCGCGTTAGTGTTGCTGCCATTTCCGATTCCGGAATTATTTTGCAAGGGATTTGCGTCAGCAAATATATCATTTGCGTCAGCGGAATAAACGCCGAACAGATAAGCTGCTCCTGCATTATTCCCTTTTGAGTCTTCCTGATAAGCGCCTGCAACGGCTATTCCCCCAGCCACAGCGACGGAATTACCGAACATATCACTTCCCTGCAGGTCGGTTGGGATTAATTTTCTAACTTCGCCCCAGGCATTTTCGCCGTTTTGATTTCGTTCAAAAATATAAGCCGCACCGGCAAAAATTTCTACAGTATCTTTGTCATGAAATGGCGCGCCGGCAATTATCACATTACCTGCAATCGCGATTGATGAGCCAAATTCATCAAAACTTTCCGCATCGGAGGCAATTAATTTTTTTGTTTGTCCCCAGGAGTTTGTTCCACCTGAATTGCGCTCGAAAATATATGCCGCACCGCTTCCCTGCGCGACTTCGCTATCGCCATTGGCACCAATAACAACAACTCCCCCGTCAATCCCGACAGATTTACCGAAATAATCATTTTCGTTTGGGTCAGCTGCGGTTAATTTTTTAGTTTGTCCCCAGTTATTTATTCCGCCCGAATTTTGTTCAAAAATATAAGCAGCGCCTGACTTATCACCTGATACGGAGTTTTTATTAGCTGCCCCAACAACTGCGGCATCATCTGCAATCGCGACTGACCGTCCGAACCAGGCATCTGCTTCCGTATCTAAAGCAGTAAGTTTTTTAACTTGTCCCCAATTATCAGCGCCACCGGAATTGCGCTCAAATATATAAGCTTTTTCTTTAGTTGTTCCCACGATGATAATATTTCCATCAATACCAACGGAATAACCGAAAGAGTCAGCGTATTCCGCATCAGAAGCTGTAAGTTTTTTTATTTGTCCCCAATTGTCAGCGCCGCCGGAATTGCGCTCGAAAATATATACAGCTCCGGAATCATTAGTTATACCGTCAACGCCGCAAGCACCGACTACGGCGAAGTCCCCTGCAATCGATACAGAGCATCCAAAAAAGTCTGCGAAATTTGTTTCATTAGGCGTTATTTTTTTAATTAGTCCCCAAGCATTTGTTCCGCCGACATTTCGTTCAAAAATGTAAGCGGCGCCCGCATTATTTACCCCGGAGTCATTAAGTTCTGCGCCGATAATTGCTGTTTCCCCTGCCACAGCGACCGAATAACCGAACCAGTCATTTTCGGTTGTGTCGAAAGCGGTAATTTTTTTAACTTCATTCCAGGAATTAGAATCAGCGAACAGATTTGCCGTACAAAACAAAAATCCGAGGAATATATAAGCTGTAAATTTAAAAGTATTAGTTTTCATATTTTTCTCCTTAAATTACGAATTTTTCTTCATTTGTTTTTGATAAATAAAAGGCTCTTTTTCAAGTTTGCGGAACGGACCGCACTCCTTCTTGCCTGATTTTAAGGAATAAATATTCAAGATATTTATTTGCACACTTTGTGTATTTATATGTCCATAAATATTGTAATGCGTCTTTTATCAAAATGTAACTTAATAATTGCATTAGTTTCGGATACATTTATTCGTTCCATAACCCATCCCGGAAAATTATATAATTTCCTAAACATTTGTTCGTAATTCATTTTTTTAATATCTCCGTGTTTGATTATAAGTGAAGACCTTATTATACATAGAAATATTAGTTAAATCAACACTGGTCGTTCCGCAAACTTACCCATTACCCATTAACCATTAACCATTAACCATTAACGAATAACGATTAATCACCCTATCGCGACCATTTTCCTCACTGATTCTTCAGCATCTAATCGAGTTTGCTCATCAAGTTTAATTTCGTATTCCATATCCTCAAGCGACCATAAAACTTTTTCAAGAGTTGTGAGTTTCATGTTTGGGCAATCGCCAAGAACCGACAACGGATAAAAGACTTTTCCCGGATTTTCTTTTCTTAATGTATGGAGAATTCCTATTTCAGTCCCTATCACAAATTCCTTTTTATCGGATTCGCGACAGTAAGAAAGTATCTGTGATGTGCTGCCGATAAAATCGGCAAGGGAAAGGACATCAGCGGTTGCTTCGGGGTGAATACAGACAGGTGCGTCGGGATAATTTCTCTTTGCGTCCTCAACATCTTTTCTCAAAAATCTGTGGTGGGTCGGGCAATAACCATGCCAGAGAATGATTTTTCTTCCTGTTTTTCCGCGAACATAATCGCCAAGACTTTGATCCGGCACAAAAAGTATTTCTTTCTCTTCAGGCAATGATTCAATAACCTTCACCGCGTTCGCCGAAGTGCAGCAAACATCCGCTTCCGCTTTGATCTCAGCCGAACAATTTACATAAGCGACAACCAATGCGCCCGGATGCTCGCTTTTAAATTTAATCAATTCTTTTCTTGTGAGCATATTTGCCATAGGGCAACCCGCATTTTCATCGGGCAGAATAACGGTTTTTTCCGGTGAAAGTATTTTAGCCGTTTCCGCCATAAAATGGACACCGCAAAACACTATCACATCAGCTTTTGTTTCAGCTGCTTTTCTTGAAAGAGCGAGAGAATCGCCGACAAAATCAGCAATATCCTGAATTTCGCCTTTTTGGTAGTTATGGGCGAGAATAACCGCGTTTTTTTCTTTACACAATTCTTTTATTTTTTCAATTATAGTTTTCATTTGCCGTAACAGGGGTTTTTGATTTGCCACTCGGAAAAATTGGTTTCTATACGCTTTGCTGTCGAAAACAATTTGTTTTCCAAGTCTTTGCTAAATATTTTATTCCTATGTTTTCTTATGTGCCTTATGTGTTTTAGTTTTTTGTCATTTCCAAAACATAATCAAGCGATGGAAGTTTCTTTGTAAAAACATACCGCCATGCGTGAAACATTCCTTTTAAATACGCGACAGTAAATTCTTTTTTTCTCGTCTTAAAAAGTAAAACATACAAATAGTAAGCGTTAAAAAGCGGCTGCCAGAAAAATAAATACACAATCTCCTGATACCATTTCGCGTAACGGTCGATTAAAACGCTTCTGTTTCTCGCTAAAATATACGCGCGGGCAGGATTTGTCATACCGAGTTTTCTTGCCGCAGTAGATGTATGTTTCTGTTTATGATAAATAATCGCTTTAAGAATAACATGCGCGAATATTCCTTTTTTATTCATTCTGCGGACATAATCCTCATCGGCAAGTGTAGAGAAAAGTGAATCATCCATCAAGCCGTTTTTTTCGATTGTGTCTCTTCGGATCAAAGTTGAGTTCGGCACTCTTTTAGTATCCCTGAAAATTTCGTTATCAGATATTTTTTTTGAACATAAAAAGTTTTTACCGCTCCACATTGATGTTTCTCCGCCTGCGAGAACGACTTTTTCAGGTGAATCATAGAATTCCATAATCAGCGGAACAACAATCCCTACATTATTATTTTCAGGAGCGTAAAGGTAGTCAACCAATTTCCCAAGCATATCGGGTTCAACTTCATTATCATCATCAACGAGAAAAACACAATCGCCTGTAAAGGATTTCATAGCAATATTATGACAGAACGAGAGTCCCATATTTTTTTCATTTCTAATAAGTTTCACAGAAGAATATTTTTCCTGAACCATTTCCGCTGTTCCGTCAGTTGAAGCATTATCAATAACCAAGAATTCAAAAATCGGGTAATCGCTTTTCAAAATCGAAGCAATGCATTCATCGAGCACATCTTTACGATTTGCTGTTATAACTGCGACTGTAACTTTACGAGGCGCCATAAGGTAATGGATTAATGAATTAATAAATTGCTACCACATAAAAAAACATAAGTTTTATAATTTCACACTTTTAAATTTCACTTCTATGTTCTTATGTTCCTTATGTGTTTAATATAATTTATTTACGAAGCGATGCAGATCAAACCGACGATCCATAAATACGTTACAAATTTATGCAAATCCCCTGTTACGAGTAAATTAATCATATATCGAATTGCAAGATAGCCTGTAATTGCCGCAACGGCGACCCCAACGATCATAGCGTGAAATTCCGGTGGATGATAATTAAAAGTAACATTCAATTCTTTATATTTGCTGAGAATTGCACCAACGATAATTGGAATTGACATCAGAAAAGAAAATCTTGCGGCGAAATCTCTGGAAAAGCCGCATTTAAGTGCGGTCGATATAGTCGCACCGCTTCTTGATATTCCGGGAATAATTGCTAACGCCTGAGCTATTCCAACTTTCAATCCCATCATCCAGGTAATTTTTTCCGGACCGAAGCCGTCTTTTTTCTCTTCAACCCTTTTTTTGATAATCTCATCGGCAGGTTTTAAAAGCATTGTCGCTGTTATTATAAAAGCCACACCGACAAGCTGATAGGGCGCTATCGGGAAATTCCCGATTTTGATTCCTGAAGTCAAAAAAAGTGAATCAACTTTATCTGCCAGAAAATATCCGAACAATCCGCCAGGAATCGTTGCAACAATTACCGCAAGAGAAATAGATCTTCCGTAACCTTTTCCTGTAATTGTTTCCGTTGCGATTTTTACAATATCTTTCCATAGTGCCGCAACGATTGCTACAAGTGTTCCGGCGTGAAGCAATAAAATATAAGATGCTGTAACGCCGTGAGCTCCATAAAAATATTTTGTAAAAACAAGGTGGCCGGAACTTGAAACAGGTAAAAATTCAGTTAATCCCTGTACCGCGCCAACAACAACGGCATCTAACATCGTTAAATCAGTCAATTTACTTCTCCTGTTTATTTTCTGTTTTATACGATTGATCTGCTGAAGTTTCAAGCGGACTCGAAAAAGCAAAAATTATAAACGCTGTAATCGCAATCATTGAGAATACCAACGCGTACCAAGGTGCATGAATTTCATTATTATTTTTTTTCATTATCTGTTATCCGTTAATCGTTATTTGTAGTAAATCCGCCAAAGGAGGATTATCTTTAAAGTTTTAAGGTCTTAAGGTCGCAAGGTCTGCATGCAAGGTTAACCCCAGCATGCGCGGGGCGCTTGCGCGAGGTCGCAAGGTCATTTTTTCACAAATCTTTTAATTCTTCTTACTGCTTCTTCAATATCACTCAATGATGCAGCATAAGCCAGCCGAATAAATTTTCCTCCTCCGGAGCCGAATGCTTCTCCCGGAACAACGGCAACTTTTTCCTGCTGAAGCAATTTCGTGGCAAATTCCATTCCGGTCATTCCTGTTGATTCCACAGACGCGAAAGCATAAAAAGCGCCCTCAGGCAAATGGCATTTCAACCCGCAATCATTCAATCCTGCAACAAGAAGTCTGCGGCGGCGATTATATTCGCGTGCCATTTTTTTAACTTCCGGCATTCCGTTCTTTAATGCTTCAATTGCAGCCATTTGACTGACTATTGGAGCGCAAAGCATAGTATATTGATGAATTTTTGTCATCGCGGAAATTATTTTCTCCGGTCCGCAGGCATAGCCAATTCTAAACCCCGTCATCGCGTGCCCTTTTGAAAAACCGTTCAGATAAACTGTTCGCTCTTTCATTTCCGGTAGAGTCGGCATAGCAATATGCGGAATATCATAAGAAAGATGATCATAAATTTCGTCACTAATGAGTAAAACATCATTTCTTTTAATCACTTCAGCGATTGATTCGAGTTCTTTTTTTGTATAGCTTGCTCCGGTAGGATTCGAAGGATAATTTAGAACAACCGCGCGTGTTTTCGGTGTGATAAGTTTCTCAATCGATTCCGCGGTAACTTTAAAACCGGGCAATTCCCATGTTTCTAAAATCACGGGATTTCCGCCGGCAAGTTTTACTGTCGGAATATATGAAACATAACACGGTTCAGGAACAATCACTTCATCGCCCGAATCGAGTATTGCTCTCATAACGAGGTCCATTGCTTCGCTCACCCCAACGGTCACAAGGATTTCGTTTTCGGGATTATAGATTATATTTCTTTCTTTTTTTATAAAGATAGCGATTTGTTCGAGCAACGATTTCAGCCCGCGATTAGATGTATAGGAAGTGTAACCTTTTTCGAGAGCAAAAACAGCAGCTTCGCAGATATGCCACGGAGTCACAAAGTCAGGTTCTCCTACGCCAAGTGAAATGACATCATCCATCCCTAACACTAAATCAAAGAAAGCGCGGATACCTGATGGTGGCAATTCATCAACGAGAGTAGAAATTTTATGTAATTTATTTTTATTCATGATTCATTCCCCCTTCATAAAGGGGGTTAGGGGGGATTTCTAAAGACTTATTGCCAGTCGTTCACTTTTCTCGGTATTCTGAAAAACATCTCCATTCTCTTTATAAACTTTTAACATAAAATGTGTCGAAGTAGCAGTTACATTTTCGAGTGTTGAAAGTTTCTGTGAAACAAAACCGGCAACTTCCTGCAAACTATGTCCTTCAACAAGAAGCAGCAAATCGAATCCTCCTGAAAGAAGATAGCAATTTTTAACTTCACTGAATTTATATATTCTTTCTGCAATGGAGTCGAATCCGGCACCGCGCTGCGGAGTTATACTCACCTCAATCCATGCGCGAACGGCGCCGTCTGTTTCAGCAATATGCTCGGGGTTCAATACCGCGCGATATTTCAGAATGGTTCCTTTTTTTTCGTAATCGGCGATTGCATCGGCAACTTCTTTTTCAGATTTGCCGGTCATTTCGGCGATTTCCGCCGGAGATTTTCTTGCATCCTGAATAAGAATTTCGAGAATATCGTCCATAATTTACTCCTTAAAATTAAATTTCTTAAATTATTAAGTGATTATATCAAAACAATGAATTAGCGTCAATAACAATTTAACGATTTGACGATTTAATGATTGTTGGATTAATGGATTTTGTCATTTCATTATTGAATTTCACATTGAAAAATGGTAAAATCTGTATTATAAGAATAATTATTGGTGAAATATCAAAAAAGGATGAAAAAATGCTAACCGCTGAAATAAAAAAAATGCCGGTAGAAAGAAAAATTGAATTAATTGAATCAATTTGGGATTCTCTTCGTCATAGTGAAGACGACATCGCATCTCCTTCCTGGCATAAAAATATATTAAATGAAAGGACGGCAATACTTAAATCGGGAAAAGCAAAATATATTTCTCTTAATAATTTAAGAGCAGCAGATAAATGAAAGCATTAGAAATAATAGCTTTAGAAGAGGTTAAAAATGATTTATTGGCCGGGAAAAAATTTTATGATTTGAACTGCGATGGGATTGGTTCTTATTTTTATGACAGTTTACTTTCAGATATTGAATCATTATTTTTATATGCCGGAATTCATTCTAAACATTATGGCTTTTATCGTATGTTATCTAAAAAATTTCCTTTTGCTATTTATTACGAATTGAAAAAAGAAATCGTAATTGTTGTTGCTGTCTTAGATATGCGAAGAAATCCAAAATGGATTTTTAAAAGTTTAGGTAAGAGAATTTATTAAACTCTCATCAAGGTTATAAATTGAAAAGAACACAAGCAAATAGTGATGATTTCAAAAAACTGATCTCCGCAAGAAATGACGATATCGCTCCAGACGGTTTACGCGCAACGGTATCGGATATAATTTCCGCTGTCAGAAAAAACGGTGATGCCGCTTTATGCGATTTTACGAAAAAATTCGATAACTTCGATTTAACACCGCAGCAAATTCGTTTGTCGGAAAATGAAATTGACATTGACTGCGAAGATGAACTTATTGAGGCATTAATTCAGGCAGCGGGAAATATCCGTCATTATCACGAAAAACAAAAAAGAAAAGAATGGTTTTCTGAGGACGAAACCGGTGCAAAACTCGGCGAAATTATTCGTCCGGTTAAACGTGCAGGCCTGTATGTTCCGGCAGGCACCGCTCCACTTGTTTCAACGGTTTTGATGACAGTTATTCCCGCGCAGGTAGCCGGAGTGGAAGAAATTTGTGTTGTAACTCCACCGGATGAAAACGGAAATGTGAATCCGGGAATTCTTGCCGCATGCAAAATCTGCGGCGTAAAAGAAATTTACCGTCTCGGCAGCGCGTGGGCAATTGCTGCTCTCACTTTCGGCACCAACTCAGTTAAAAAAGTTGATGTCATCGCCGGACCGGGAAATCGATATGTCACTGAAGCTAAAAGGCAGCTTTACGGTTATGTCGGAATTGATTTAATCGCAGGACCGAGCGAAAGTCTGATAATTGCTGATGATTCCGCTAATCTGAAATGGGTTGCTGCAGATATACTTTCGCAAGCCGAGCACGCCGGCAGCGCGACATTTTTGGTTTCCGACTCCCCTGCTGTTTTAGATTTGATTGAAGATGAAATAAATAATTTACTTGAAACGGTTTTAACAGCCGATTCACTTAAAAAATCAGTGGCTGATAATTTAACCGCTGTGCTTGTTGATTCTATTTGCGACGCGGCAGAAGTAGCGAATAGAATTGCACCTGAACATTTACAGATAATTACTAAAGAAAACGATAATATTCTTGCGAAAATAAGAAACGCAGGCGCGATTTTCCTCGGTAATTATTCGCCTGTCCCTCTTGGCGATTTTTGCGCGGGACCGAGTCATGTTCTTCCAACAGCTTGTGCGGCAACATTTATGAGTGGGCTTTCAACTGATACATTTATTAAAAGGATGGGAGTGATAAATTATTCAAAGGAATCTTTTAATAAAATAAATAAAACCATGCAGATAATTGCTGAAAAAGAACAATTACCGGCACATAAATTTACGGCGAGAGTAAGAAACGAGTAGCGAGATACAAGTAACGAGATACGAGAAAACTCGAGAACCGAAACTCTATAACTTAAAAAAATAATAATGATTCTACCAATTACATACGAAAAAGAACCTTCTTTACATAGACCGTCTCAACCGGTTACCGCAATTACTAATGAGATATTAGATTTGATTGATGATATGTTTGAAACAATGAATCAATCGAACGGAATTGGTCTTGCAGCGCCGCAGGTTGGAAAAAACATTCGTGTAATTATCGTTGATACACAACAGAAAAAATCTAAACCGTTTGCTTTGATAAATCCCGAAATCGTTCACGCTGAAGGTGAACAAGTTTATGAAGAAGGATGCTTAAGCTGTCCGGGTCTTTCAGGTAATGTTAAACGCGCGGCAAGAGTTACCGTTCTCGGTCTCGATGAGAATAGTGATGATATAAAAATTGAAGCTGAAAATTTGCTTGCTGTCGTTTTGCAGCACGAAATCGACCACCTTGACGGGATTTTATTTATCGATCGCTTAAGCGAAGAAGAAAAAGAAAAAGTTGAGAAGCAAAGAAATCTGAGAAAAATGTAATAGAAACAGCGGAATATTAAGCTAACCGTTCTTCTGTAGCCGACCCCGCTGGGGTCGGCATTAAATCCGCCTTTGGCGGATCTTCGACCGCAGCCAACGGCAGCGGCTACAGTTTTTTCGCAAAAGACCACAACTACTAGTAATAATATTAACATGAAAAAATCTACTTTATTCAAAAATTGTCTTGCTGTTGCGATAGTGAATAATGCGGACGAAGTTATTCGCGATGCCGATATTTTTGTTGAGAATAACCAAATCTCCGCAGTCGGCAAAAACCTCACCGTGCAAGCTGATGAAATTATTAACTGCGAAAATAAAATCGCATTGCCGGGTTTTGTTAATACTCATCATCATCTTTTTCAGATGCTTACGAGAAACTTGCCATCGGCACAAGACGCAAAACTTTTCGACTGGCTTGTCTATCATTATGAAATATGGCGAAATATCACTCCGGAAGCAGTACACATCAGCGCCACGTGTGCTTTATCGGAATTACTTTTAACCGGCTGTACAACCGCCGCAGACCATTTATATCTTTTCCCTGAAAATGTCAGTGGGGAATTAATTGATGCTGAAATTCATGCCGCAAAAGAAGTTGGTATGCGATTCCACCCGACCCGCGGAAGTATGAGTCGCGGAAAATCAGCCGGAGGATTGCCGCCTGATGATGTTGTTCAATCAGAAGATCAAATAATTAAAGACAGTATCAGAGTTATAGACAAGTTTCATAATCCGGAAGATTTTTCTATGTGTCGGGTTTCGCTCGCGCCTTGTTCGCCTTTTAGCGTCACATCCGAATTAATGCGTGACACTGCAAAGCTCGCACGTGAAAAAAAAGTGCAAATTCACACCCATCTTTGCGAAACAATCGATGAAGAAAATTACTGTATCGAAATTTACGAGAAAAGACCTCTCGAATATATGGAAAGTCTTGATTGGCTCGGCGATGACGTCTGGTTCGCTCATGGAATTTATTTTAATGATGACGAAATAAAGAAGCTCGGTGAAACAAAAACCGGTATTGCTCACTGCCCATCTTCAAATTTGCGGCTCGGTTCGGGAATTGCTCCGGTCAGAAAGCTGCTCAACGCGGGCGCGCGCGTAGGGCTTGCGGTTGACGGCAGTGCGAGTAATGATTCATCAAATATGCTTCAGGAAGTTCAGCGATGTATGTTTATTCACAGAATAAAAAGCGGAGTGGATTCTATGCCGGCAAAAGACGCTCTTAGAATTGCAACACGCGGCGGGGCTGAGGTTCTTGGCCGCAATGACATTGGTTCTATTGAGCCCGGCAAAGCGGCTGATATTGTTTTGTTTGACTTAAACAGTTTAGCTTACGCCGGTGCAATGAGTGACCCGGTTGCCGCATTGTTATTCTGCGGTTATGACCATCGTGCCTGGCTGACAATGGTTAACGGTAGAATTGTCGTGCGGGACAAGCAGCTTGTTGGAATTGATCAATTTGAACTAAAAAGAAAAGCCGACAAAATTGCAAAAGGATTGATCTAATTAACCGATTATTAAATAATTATTAACTGAATAACCGAAGCCTAAAATTCTGTTAACAAATAATCGATGAGAACATATCGTTATTCCAGTGAGCCTAATTTTAAATTTGTTTTTCCGAAAAACAAATTTCCTTCCTGCTAATTAATATTCAAATGTTTATCGAATCCGGCAAGTTTAAAAACTTTTTTAACATGCGGTGGTACATTTGTCAATGAAAAATTTTCTGTTCCAATTGATTTCGAAACATGAATGCATATTCTTAAAAAACTTGACGCGATATATTCAACATCCTTCAGGTCAAAAACAACGGGCTTTTCAATTTGCCTTATTTTTAATATCAGCTCTTCTTTCCAGATTTGGCATTCCGCGCTGTTTAGTTTTCCGGTAAACGTGCATACCAGTTCACTATCGATTGAGTTGTAGTTTATCATAATAATTAATAGTTTAAATTAAATTCCTTTTCAAGAATATTAAAGTTTAAGCTTTCATCAAAATATTTATCAGCATCAAATCTGACATATCTTTCATTATCTCTTCGTTTGGCTATTCGCTGTATATTTAAAAGGTGAGTGGCGGTAATATTGTCTGTTGTGCTGTTATTCCCGCGTGTTCCGCAGCCAAGAGTAAAAGAAGTGTGAAGAGTGTTAAATATTCCGCCCACTCCTCCCTGCGATGAGGGTGTATTAACGACTATTCTTCCCGCATCCATCAAGTCAGCGAAGCATTTAATTTTTTTATCATTGTTGGAAAAAATACTTGCTGTATGTCCTGTGCCGCCATAAAAATTCAAATCTATGCAAATATTTACCGCTTTATCAAAATCATCAGCCTCATAAAAAGCAATAATCGGCGCAAGAATTTCCGAGGAAAGAGGATATTTATCACCCACACCTTCAAGTGGAGCAACAAGCAAAGTTGTTCCATCCGGAACATTTATTTCCGCTTTTGCCGCGATTTTTCCTGCCGGCTGACCGATGATTTCAGCGTTCATAATCCCACGTTCCTTATTGTAAGCAACTTCCTCCAATTTTTTAATTTCATCATCTGAAAGAAAGTAAGCGCCTCTGTTTTTCATTTCTTTAATTACTTCTTCCGACACACTTTTTTCAACAACAATTGACTGCTCACTCGCGCAAACAGTTCCGTTATCAAAAGTTTTGGATATAAATATTTGTTCAACAGCAAAAGGAACATCAGCACTCTTTTCTATGAACGCGGGGACATTTCCCGCGCCAACTCCTATTGCGGGAGTTCCTGAACTGTAAGCCGCGCGAACAAGGCTTCCGCCGCCCGTTGCCAGAATAAGAGCAAGGTCTTTATGCGCCATCAACTCATGAGTTTCGTCCCGTGAAGTTCGCCCAAGCCATTGAATGCATTCTTCAGGAGCATCTG
>JAOZSF010000007.1 GCA_029939815.1 bacterium | reverse complement strand
GGCATCGACTGATCGTGTGCGGCGTTTCCGTAATTAAACTCAAAACACAGGAGTAAATAATGACACCAATAAAAGTGGAAACGTCATTTCTTGGTCAAACACTTTCGTTTGAAACAGGAAAAATCGCGCGACAAGCGCACGGAGCAGTTATGCTTCAACATGGGGACCTCGTAATCCTCGCAACAGCAGTATCACCGAATGAGCGCCGCGAGGGCCTCGATTTTTTTCCTTTAACAGTAGATTACCGTGAAAGATTTACCGCAGTAGGTAAATTTCCCGGCGGCTATATTAAACGTGAAAGTCGTCCTACTGAAAAAGAAATCTTAACTATGAGATGCGTTGACCGACCAATGCGACCTCTCTTTCCAAAAGGTTATCTGAATGAAGTTCAGATAATGCTTCAGGTTCTATCAGCCGATTCTAATGAGGATCCGGATACACTCGCAATGTGCGCCGCGTCAGCCGCGGTTTGTCTTTCCGGAGTTCCTTTTGCGGGACCAATGGGAGCTATTCGCGTAGCAAAGATTGGTGATGAATTTAAAATGAATCCTTCTAATTCAGAACGCGAAAACGCATCGCTGGAATTTGTTATCGCCGGAACACGCGACAAAGTTGTTATGATTGAAGGCGAAGCTGACCAGGCGCCGGAAGCGGATGTTCACGAAGCGATTTGCCTTGCTCACAAAGCTTTGCAGCCGCAGATAGATTTGCAGGAAGAGCTTATCAAGAAAGCAGGTGTTGTTCCGCGTGAATATACACCTGTACTTCCAACTGAAAAAGTTAAAGCGATTTGTGCTGAATTAAAGGACAAAGTTGTTGAAACGCTTAATATTCCTGGAAAACATGAAAGAAACAGCACACTTGCGGAGATCAAAAGTAATTTAATGACTTCGTTGACTGAAAACGAAGATTTGGCGGATGAAGATCCTGCTACTTTCCCAATGGCTTATGATGATCTTATTGGTGAATGTATGCGTGAAAAAATTCTGAAAGACAAAAAACGCGTTGATGGACGCGGACTTGAAGATGTCAGACAGATAACCTGTGAAGTTGGATTCTTGCCGAGAACTCATGGTTCCGCTCTGTTTACAAGAGGAGAAACTCAGTCCATCGCTGTTACAACTCTTGGAACAAGTGATGATGAACAAAGAATTGAACTGCTTTCAGGCGATGATAAAAAACGCTTCATGCTTCATTATACTTTTCCGCCTTATTCGGTTGGAGAAGCAAGAATGCTGCGTGGACCCGGCCGTCGTGAGATTGGTCATGGTAATTTAGCTGAAAGAAGTCTTAAAGTAATGATACCGAAAGATTATAAATATACAATTCGTATAACGAGTGATATTACAGAATCAAACGGCTCTTCTTCAATGGCGTCAATTTGCGGTGGATGTCTTTCGCTGATGGATGCCGGAGTTCCAATTGAAACTCCTGTAGCAGGAATTTCCGTGGGACTTATAGAAGACGGCGACAACAAAGTTCTCTTGACTGACATCGTTGGAGATGAAGATCACCACGGTGACATGGACTTTAAAGTCGGTGGAACAGAAAAAGGAATCACAGGCGTTCAGGTTGATTTGAAAATTCACGGTCTCGAACCGGAATTTATTGCAGAAATTCTTGAAAGATCAAGACAGGCGCGATTGCAGATCCTTGAAACTATGAAAGCAACTCTTGCTGCTTCGCGTGACCAGATATCAAAATTTGCTCCCGCGATTCTAACTACAAAAGTTCCTGTTGCTAAAATCGGGACAATAATCGGACCGAGCGGCAAAAATATCCGCAAAATCCAGGAAGAAACTAATACTCATATTTCTATCGATGATGACGGATTGGTTCAAATCGCTGCTGAAACTCTCGAACAGGCTGAAGCGGGGAAAGCAATGGTTGACGGTATGATTGCCGAAGCCGAACTTGGCAAAATTTATGAGGGACCTGTTGTTCGCCTGATGACTTTTGGCGCGTTTGTAAAAATTCTTCCCGAAATTGACGGAATGGTTCATATCAGCCAGATATCAGAAGAAAGAATTGAGAAAATCGAAGACGCGCTTAATGTGGGCGATATGGTTAAAGTCCGTGTCATGGAAATTGATGACAAAGGCAGAGTTAATCTCACAATGAAAAATCTTGATAAACCTTTCAATCCGGATGATGTTCCGAAAAGACGGCCGCCGTCAGGAAGAGATAACCGTCATGGCGACCGCCGCAGAAGTCGTCATTAAGGTATAAGGTATAGCAGGCATGTGACCGGCGAATGCCCTGGTTTTTGCCTGTTGATATTTTGATTGAGTGTGGCATTTGAGGCTGACTGGTTTTATAGAAATCAGTCAGCCCAATGCAATGATTATTTTGATATATTTTGAATTATATATATAAATTAACGTCAAAGAAAACAAATGGAACTACAAATAAAATTTCTTGAAAACGGAAAAGATTTACCGGTACCGCATTATCAGACAACAGATGCAAGCGGAATGGATCTTTATGCAGCTGTAAACGAGCCGATTACACTTGAGAATGGAGAAATTGCCTGCATACCTACGGGAATTGCGATGGCTATTGAACCGGGATACGAAGCACAGGTTCGTCCCCGAAGCGGACTTGCGATAAAGTTTGGAATCAGTATTGTAAATTCGCCGGGTACTATCGACGCGGATTACAGGGGCGAAGTAGGAATTATTCTCATAAATCTTGGTAAAAAACCTTTTACAGTTGAACGCGGAATGAGAATAGCCCAACTTGTAATTCAACCTGTTTGTAAAGCGAATGTTACTGTAAAAGAAGAGTTGAGTGAAACCGATCGCGGCGCAGGCGGATTTGGTCATACAGGCCACTAAAATATTAATAATTTATTATTTGCCGACAAATATTTATTAACGGATAACAAAAAGGAATATTATGAGAACTAAAAATTGCGAAATAAATAAAATGTTAATTTTTATTACTGCGGTGTTTTTATTCTTTCTTACCGTTCCATCCTGGTTAAGCGCTGCGGAAGTTGATGAGGATATTGAAGTTGTAACGGACATTCAGCCGATAGCAAGGTCGGGAGAATTAAAGCCTCCAACGGTTCTTGATGTAAAAAGGTCTATTTCTGAAATGGAAAAAGACGGAGTCACAATATTTACCAGAGTTTTTAATATTGACCGCAGCGCAGGAATTCAGGAACTTTTTCAGAAAAGCAGAGATATAGATAAAAAAGTAAAAGAAGCGGGCACCAATATTACTACTAAAAAATTAATGGAGGTTTTTGCCACCCGTAAATATCGAAAAAGTCATAAATCTAAAAGATTACAGGGAAAATATTTCGAAATTGTTGGTCCGCAGAGAATTAAGAGAATTGAAAAAGGAAAAGTTATCAAAAAATCTTTTCTGCCGGAAATGAAAGAATTGCTCAATGCAGCTGATTCCGCATTTGAAAAAACAGTCGGTGAACTGCGTATGTCACAGTTCATTAACTGGTCTAAAGTTCCGGGAAGAATTTATGTTATTGTTGAACAGGATAATTGGCTTCTTGTCGGCGGCATGGGTGTGAAATCAGAAATAGTACAAACTGTTATATCTAAACCTGAAACGCGTGAATTTTATGTTTATGCCGGAGATAAAGTTTATGATTTCGCCGATCAGGCAATAAAATACGCGGTAGCTAAAATGGTGTACCAGGAATACGCGAAAATAATCTCCGGAAAACCCGATGCGGCTTTACCTATGTTTTTCCTCGATGGCGCCGCTGCTGAAGCTGCCGGTACTGAATCGGTTATCACTCCTTCCGGACCCAAACAGGTTGCTGTAGTAAAGCTTCCGGGAAAAACGATTAGAGTTAAACGGCCTAAAAAGGGGATAATGTTACCGTTAAAAAAGAAGCATTTGTATTCTCTTGATGAGATAATTAAAATTACAACTCCGCCATCACAGACAGAAGCAAAATATTATTTTTTACGCCAAGCAAGAACTATGATTCAAACGCTGCGTGAGAAAGCTCCTTTATCTTACATTTGTCTTGTAAGAGCGCTATCTTCGGGAAAAGAATTTAAAAAAGAGATCGGACTTTCGTATATGGAAATGCAGCGCGATGTGGAAGGTAGAGAAGTAAAAACTCCCGTCAAAAAGAAAAAAACAAAGAAGCAGCCGGACTGGTATTCCCGCAACAGAAAAGAGGTAAAACAAGTTGATCCTAAATATAAGGATTATGAAAGATTCTCTAAATATTTAGACACTGTTTTTGATAAATTAACCGAAGAATACCTTGCTGAACAGTGGAAAAAGAAGAAAGCTGAAAAAGCAAAAAAGGCAAAAGAAGCAAGGAAAGCCAAAAAAGCTAAAGGCGGAAAGAAGGAAGGAAATGCTAAGGAACCGCAAAGCGCTGCCAAACCCAAAAAATAAAATGTTAAATAGTAGAGAATTAAATTTACTAAATTATAAAATTTCCGGAGAAATATTATGAAAACTTTATCAAAAATATCTTTAGCACTAATCGTATTTTTATTAATTAGTTATTCTGCACCGGCTGAAGATAATGCCGATCTCATACCGGATGAAACAACGGAAGATTCTTCAGTGGCAAATGCCGATCAAGCTGAAACCGAAGTTGCAGAAGAAACCGTGCAAAAGAAATTTGCGATACCTTCAATTAAGGATATAGGAATGGAGTTGAAGGAAAAGCAGGGGGGGCTTAACGGCAAATATTATCTTAATTGTTTAAAATTGCTTAAGTTGGATAATCCCAATAACATTAAGGATTTTTACGGACGGTTTAGAGAAATAGATAAATCGGTAAATACTGCCGGGAAAAGCTCTTATTCAACCCGCTTTGCCAAAGAAAGCAAAACATCCGCTTTCAAGAAAAAGCATGGAAAGATAAAAATTGAAAAAGGAGAACACTTTGTTATCATTTATCCTGAATTTATATCTGTTGGAAAGAAAAAATCTTCCGCGAAAAAATTGACGGCTGAAACAATAGGAATTGATAATATCCTTTCAAAAGCCGATGAATCGTTTGGTGAAGCGGCAAAACTAGTTCTAATCGATAAATTTATTAACTGGGCAGGAAAAGTTAAAGCGAAAATATTTATCGTTACGGATGAAAACCTGTGGAGAATGATCCGAACAGGAACAGCGAAAGCGCGACCTGACCAAATGGTTATTACCAAAGACAAAAACAGGGAATTCTTTGTGTATATAAATCCGGATACGTTTGATTCTGCACCTGAAGCGCTTGCTTATGCTGTGGCTCAGCTTGTTCTTAAAGAGTACAGCCGAGCGGTTTCGAGAAAGAGCGATTCTAAACTTCCGCTTTTCTACCTTACGGGTGCAGCGTTTAATATTTCAGGACTTGATTCGGTAATTCTTGAAACGGGACCTAAGCAGCTGAAAAAATGGAATGGTAAGGAAATCACTTCAAAATCGATTAGAGAGCTAAGAAAACGTTCCGGTGAATTAAAACAACTTCCACTTTCTAAAAATAATCTAATAAAACTAAGTAGAATTGTTATGGCAACAGAATGCCCTAAACATAGCGAGGATGTTTATTACTATGCCAGACAGTCTGCCGCGCTAATAAAATATCTTGAGGATAACGGGCAGCTGCCGTTTCTTGTCATGTCAAGAATGCTCGCTAAAGGGGAATCTTTTAACAAAGCGTTTGACAACGGCTATGTAAGCCTTAGAGACCGGCTTTTAGGAAAAGAAAAGAAATCTAAAAAACAAAGAAATATAAAAGATAAAAAATCTAGAAAAGATAGAAAAAAAGAAGCCGAAAAAAATAAGGAAGCTAAAGATACGTTGAGCGGATATAAAGAACTTAACAGCCAGTCCGAAGAAGTTATATTTTTTCCGTTAACGAGAGAGTATCTCAAAGGCGAAATGATGGATAAGAAGAAAGAAGCCAAATCAAAAAGACGTAGAAGATAAATATATTTTATAATCAGCACAAACTTAACTTAATGACTATCGTGCTCGTTAATCCGCTAATACCGCAAAACACAGGCACTATTGCAAGATTGTGCGCGGTTACAAACACAACGCTTGAACTTGTTCATCCGTTGGGATTTAAAACAGATGATAAGCACTTGAGACGTGCCGGGCTTGACTACTGGAAATCGGTTGATATTCATGAGTTTAAAAGCGTAAACGAATTTAAAGAAAAGAGAGAGTTAAACTTAACTGACAAAAAAGGGCGTTATTTTTATCTCACAAAACATGCCACCAGATTTTATACGGAAATCGAATGGCAAGAGAATGATTTCATGGTTTTTGGTTCCGAAACGTCCGGACTTGATTTTGATGAACTTAATGTACCTGAAAACCGTATGCTCAGAATTCCGCAAGTCGCAGGCCAACGCTGCCTTAATCTTGCGAACGCAGCCTCGATTGTTTTGTATGAAGCGTTGAGGCAACTTAATTTTGACGGAATGGTGTGATTATGATGGAAATTACAAATTAACTAACTAATTACGGGTTTTAAAATGAAAAAAATACTTATATTCTTATTTTTAATTGTTGTAGGTTTCTTCGCGTATAAGTACTTTCAGGAACCTTTTTCTGAAAAATATGTGAAAGCAAAGACAATGTGTGAACTTGCTGATTATGAGCAGGCTTTACCAATACTTAAAAAAGCTGTTGTTAAATTTAAAGATACTCCTCAATATCCTGACGCGGTTTACTGGCTCGCAAAATGTGAGACAGCAATGAATCCAAGCAATGTTGAACGGTGGCAGACGGTAATAAATTTAACTACCAACAAAACTGTAGTTATGGAGGGAAGGTATTGTCTTGCTAAAAACAGTAAGGATAAAATAAAAGCAATGGAACTTTTTATTAAAGATTATCCATTAAGTCCTAAATCAAGAGAGTTTATTGTTGAAATTGCAAATGATGCAAAGGCAAAAAACGATATTCCAAAATATCGCGCAACATTGCAGCAACTGGTGGATAATTATGGTGATTCACCTGAAGCAGCAGGTGTTTTGGATGAACTTGGCGAATTAAACATAGCTCAAATGTTTGCTTTTAAACCGCAGGAGCATACTACGTATCATACTGTTGAGAAAGGAGAATATTTAAGCACAATAGCGAGAAAAGAAAAAACATTCGTTGATTCTATAAAAAGAATTAACAATCTTTCCACCGATAGAATACGTCAGGGTGTTAAACTTAAAATTGATAAATCAAAATATTTATTAGATATAGATATCTCTGACAACATTATGAAACTTTATAGAATATTCCAAAACTCAACAAATTACGTCAAAAGATATTCTGTAGGTACCGGAAAAAATGACAACACTCCACGCGGACTCTTCAAAATTAATTTAAAACAAAAAGAACCGATTTGGTATAAACCCGGTGGAAAAGCAATCCCTTTCGGCTCAAAAGATAATTTACTCGGAACAAGATGGATGGGAATTGATTGCCCGGGATTCGGTATTCACGGAACCTGGGAACCTAAAAGTGTTGGGATGGCTTCGAGCGCAGGTTGTGTTCGCCTCATAAATGAAGATGTTGAAGAACTTTACGATATAGTGCCCCTTGGAACAACAGTTAAAATACATGATTAAAATATTATGCTGACTTACGACTTTGAAAAACCAATAGTTGAACTCGAAAAGAAAATTACTGAACTGCAGAAATATGCAGATGAAGTTCAAATCGATGCATCCGAAGAACTGCAGAGCCTGCAGAATAAAAGGGAAATCGTTTGTAAACAAATTTACGATGATCTTACTCCATACCAGCGGGTTCAGGTTGCAAGACATCCAAACAGACCTTACACCCTTGATTATATCAATATGATTTGCGATGATTTTGTGGAACTTCACGGCGATAGAAGATTCTCCGATGATCAGGCTCTGATTGGCGGGCTCGCAACAATTGACGGAAGACAGATTATGATCGTAGGTCATCAGAAAGGCCGCGATACTAAAGATAATATTAAGCGTAATTTCGGAATGGCTAATCCGGAGGGATATAGAAAAGCAATGAGGCTTTTTGAAATGGCCGATAAATTTAATCTCCCCATTCTTGCTCTGATTGACACACCGGGAGCTTATCCGGGCATCGGCGCAGAAGAAAGAGGACAGGCGGAAGCGATTGCTGTTAACCTTCGCGAAATGATGGGTATAGGAACTCCGGTAGTTTGTGTCGTCATCGGCGAAGGCGGCAGCGGGGGCGCACTCGGCATCGGCATCGGCAATCGTGTTTTGATTATGGAAAATTCTTACTATACTGTTATTTCACCGGAAGGTTGTGCTGCCATTCTATTTAGAGACGCCGCACGAGCTGCCGATGCGGCAAACGCAATGCGCATCACCGCGAAGTATTTGCTTGAGTTTGGCATTGTTGAAGATATTATTCCTGAACCGATAGGCGGAGCTCATCGCGACCATGAATTGGCAGCAAAACTTTTCAAAGAAAAAATAGTCAAACATTTTGAAGAATTGTCAGAAATGACTCCTGACGAGTTGAGAGAATCACGTTATCAAAAATTCAGAAAAGTAGGCGTTTTTAATGAAACACAGGAACCGGAATAAATTAGTGCTATAGAAATATGATTGAAATTCGCGGAGCAAGAGAACATAACCTCAAAAATATTGATGTGGATATTCCACACAATAAACTTGTCGTTATTACAGGTCTGTCAGGTTCCGGTAAATCAAGTCTCGCATTCGATACTCTTTTCGCCGAAGGTCAAAGAAGATTTGTTGAAAGTTTGTCCGCTTATGCCAGGCAATTTCTTGGTCTTATGCAGAAACCCCGCGTTGAACATATTTCGGGATTGTCACCGGCAATCGCTATTGAACAGCGTAACCGCTCAACAGGTTTAAGATCTACTGTTGGAACTTCAACCGATATTTATGATTATCTTCGTTTGCTTTACGCTCATATTGGTATTCCTCACTGTCCTGACTGTGGGAAACCAATTACTCCTCAAACTACTGAAGAAATAATCAATTCAATTCTTAACATGCCGGAAAAAGCAAAAATTCAAATCCTTGCTCCGGTGGTTAGCGGAAGAAAAGGCGAACATAAAGAAATCTTAGATAAAGCCAAACGCAGCGGATTCGTAAGAGTAAGAATTAACGGTGAAATTCATCTTATTGAAGAAGCTGTGATTACGGACGGAAATAAAAAGCATTCTGTAGAAATTGTTGTAGATAGAATTATTATAAAACCTTCAGTAAAAACAAGACTCGCTGATTCTGTTGAAACAGCTCTTCGCATAGGTAATGGGAAAATTATTATTTCCACAGAAAATTTATCCTCTGAAAAAAAATCAAAAAAATGGAAGTCTCTTCAAAAAGGTGATATCCTTTACTCAAAAGCTTTCGCGTGTGAGCATTGTAACAGTAACTACGAATTTGAACAACTTGCTCCAAGAATATTTTCCTTTAACAGCCCGTACGGAATGTGTAAAACATGCCACGGTCTTGGTATCGATTTGAAACACTGGGGGGATATGCTGCCCTGTAATGACTGTAACGGTGCACGGCTAAAACCTTATAGCCGCGCGGTAACTGTTCGCGGGAAGAATATTATTGAATTTACAAATCTTTCGATTGACAAATGTTATAAATTTATTGATGAACTTAATCTTTCAAATGAAGAGGAAAAAATTGTCGGTGAAGTTTGTAAAGAAATTAAAAACAGACTGAAATTCCTTGTTGATGTAGGACTCGATTATATTTCTCTTTCAAGAAGAAGCGGATCGCTTTCAGGCGGCGAAGCTCAAAGAATAAGACTCGCATCGCAAATAGGCACCGGACTTACAGGCGTTCTTTATGTTCTTGATGAACCGACTATCGGGCTGCACATGCGTGACAATGAAAAATTGCTCTCAACTTTAATCCGTTTACGCGATCTTGGTAATACTGTTGTAATTGTTGAACATGACGCTGAAACCATTCTGAAAGCCGATTATTTGATAGATCTTGGTCCCGGCGCCGGAGTGCATGGAGGATACGTTCTCCATCAGGGCTCAATAAAAAAACTTCTTAAAAATAAAGAGTCGCTTACCGCTGCGTACTTAACGGGCAAACGTGGGATTTCTGTTCCTGACAAAAGAAGAAAACCTGATGATAAAGAAATACTTACTTTAAAAGGAGCCACGCATAATAACCTTAAAAATATATCGGTAGATATTCCTCTCGGATTGCTGACGTGTGTTACCGGAGTGTCAGGATCAGGCAAATCTTCTCTGATTAATGATACACTTTTACCGGCGCTGAAAAGAGAAATTTACGGATCTGATATTCCCGCGGGAAATTATAAAAAAATTCTCGGAGCTGATAAAATCGATAAAGTTATCGTAGTTGATCAGGCTCCGATAGGAAGGACTCCGCGCTCGAATCCGGCAACTTACACCAAAGTGTTTACCCATATAAGAAACCTTTTTGCCAAACTGCCGGAGGCGCGTGCCCGCGGATACTCTCCAAGCAGATTTTCTTTTAATGTTAAAGGGGGAAGGTGTGAAGCTTGTGAAGGCAAGGGGGTTAAGCAAATCGAGATGCACTTTCTTCCTGATGTTTATGTTACTTGCGATGCGTGTCTTGGGAAAAGATTTAACAAAGAAACCCTGGAAATTACTTTCCACGGCAAAAATATCGCTGAAGTACTTGACATGACAGTCGAAGAAGCGTATCATTTCTTTAGTAAAGTTCCGGCAATTAAAAATATACTTAAAACTCTTACGGACGTCGGGCTTGAATATATTACTCTCGGACAACATGCGACAACACTGTCCGGCGGCGAGGCTCAAAGGGTAAAATTATCAAATGAACTTGCGAAACGCGGAACAGGAAAAACGCTGTATATTTTGGATGAGCCGACAACAGGACTCCATTTTGCTGATGTCGATAAATTACTCGCGGCATTACAGCGAATTGTTGGTCTCGGAAATACAGTGATTGTAATTGAACATAATATTGATGTTTTAAAATGCGCGGATAATATTATTGATCTCGGACCCGAAGGCGGGGATAAAGGCGGTTATGTTATAGCTTCCGGCTCGCCGGAAGAAATCGCGGAAACCTCTGAAAGTTTTACCGGGAAATATTTATTGTGCGCGTTAAGTGATAATAATAAATCGGCGGATAATGCCGCTTAATCAAAAAACGGATGAATAAAATGAAAAATGAAGGATTTGTAGAAAAAACGAAAGAACACCTCTTAAATCCATTCCTGCAGATAATTGGTTTCTTCTCACGTGACGTGGGTATCGATCTCGGTACCGCTAATACTATTCTTTATGTTAGAGGAGAAGGCATCGTTCTTAATGAACCAAGTATTGTTTCCATTAGAAGATCCACTCATGAAGTACTCGCTGTCGGTAATGACGCAAAAAGAATGCTCGGGAGAACGCCGGGAAATATCGATGCAATCCGACCTATGAAAGACGGCGTTATCGCGGATTTCGATATTACGGAAAGTATGCTTAGGCACTTCATTAGAAAAGTTCACGATAGACGTACTCTGATTTCTCCAAGAATCGTTATCGCCGTTCCATCAGGTATTACTGAAGTTGAAAGACGCGCGGTTAAAGACTCAGCCGAAAGAGCAGGCGCAAGAAGGGTTTATTGTATCGAAGAACCTATGGCTGCGGCTATCGGTGTTGGGCTTCCGGTTCACGAGCCTGCTGGAAATATGATTATTGACATCGGCGGAGGAACAACTGAAGTGGCTATTATGTCGTTATCAGGCATTGTTTTCTCAAAATCAATCCGCGTTGGCGGTGATGAAGTCGATGAAGCAATTGTTGAGTACATGAAACGTGTCTATAATCTGATAATCGGTGAAAGAACCGCTGAAGAAATTAAAATGCAAATCGGTTCCGCTTATCCATTAGATCCGGAATTGGAAATGGAAGTAAGAGGACGGGATGGCGGCGCAGGTCTGCCAAAAACTATTATGATCACAAGTCAGGAAATAAGACAGGCAATAAGTGACCCGGTGGAAAGTATTGTTGGAGCGGTACGATATGCCCTCGAAAGGTGCCCGCCGGAATTGTCGGCAGATTTGATTGACAGGGGATTAGTGCTTGCCGGCGGCGGTGCTCTTATGAAAGGACTTGATAAACTTATCGAAGAAGAAACAGGCTTGGCTGTTAATATCGCTGAAAATGCTCTTACGGCTGTTGCTCTCGGTACAGGTGTGATTATTGATGACGAAGAAATTCTCAAAAAAGTTGCGATTACAAGTCTTTAAAGTTTGAAGGTCGAAATGATTGGTCATCGAAGTGCCCTCAAATGCGGAGGGAAGGTCAAAAGGTCGAAAACAAGCATATCATGAAAAAATTTTCTTTCTTTATTCTTGCTTTTCTTTTTAGTCTGTCTGTCTATGCGGGCTGGGAAAATACGAAATTTAAGATGGCTTCGCTGTCTAATATTCATTCTGAAACCAAGTCTGTTTTGGACCCGAAAACTTTCCTCGCTTCTACAAATATATGGATTGTTGTAAAAACCGACAATATCTCAACATATTCCCATAATCGGAATTATTCTATTTATTTAAAAAATTCTGCGGAGGCGGTTTTAGTTAATTTATCTACTAATCTCGGCATAACCATTCCAAATGATTTTCACTGCAAATTATTCGCCTTTGACAGTCAGAATGAAATGATGAAATATATTTCGGAAACCTATTCAGGAATTGATGTGGAAAGGTGGTACGAAAATGAATCACTTCTGACTTACAGATTTTCGGAAAACAAAAAGTTGCGTAAAAGAGTCTTTCAGGATGATCTGCCTTATCTTCTTACTTTAGCTGTTTTAAATAAAATAGATATTAATAATAAAATTCCGGAAACTCTTAAAATAGGTTTTGCCGTTTCAACTGAACAATCCGTTTCTAATAAACTTAAAAAATTCAGATACGATTTACTTGAGAATAATGAAAATTGGCTTGAGTATAAAACTTTATTTAATACACATTTTGACGCCTATGACGAACCGGAATTTGTTGATAATGTTGAAGGCGAATCAGCGCTGTGGGCAATGTTTATAAGAAACAAACTTTCTCCTCGGCAGACAGGGAAATTAATTTATAATCTTGCAGGCGGTATGGATATGAAGCAAACTTTTGCTAAAGCGTTTGACGTGGGAATGTTTGACACAATGCCGAGAATTGAGGAGCAGATGCGTAAATGGTTTAACAAAGAATTTCCTGCAAAATTGAAGCAGACTTTTTTTATATCAAAGGCAAACAGAATTCTTATTATTCTGTCTTTTGCAGGCTTAATAGTTTTGTTTTTTTTAATCATGCTTTATAAATGGATTAAAGATTTGATTAATTAATATTGCATTTTAAAAGAAAAAACAGTATACTATACTTAATGATAACTGATGAAATATGTCGTCTTTATTTAAGATGACAGATGTTAAGGACTCAATCATCAGTTAGGATAACTATTTTACTGAGGAGTAGAAATGTCAAAAAGAATCTTCGTGGGAAATCTTCCTTTTTCCACAACAGAACAGGAACTAAATGAACTCTTTGCCGAAATCGGACAGGTAGAGTCGGCTTCAATTATTTCTAACCGCTATTCAGGCCGCAGCCGCGGATTCGGCTTCGTTGAAATGACTGATGATGCGGAAGCCGATAAAGCGATTGAACAACTGAACGGTAAAGTTGTTGGCGAAAGAGAAATTGTCGTGAGCGAAGCTAAACCAAGAGAAGAACGTCCGCCTCGCGACTAAAATATTTCACAATAATACTACAAAAAGGCAGGGGAGCATCAACGCTTTTTCTGCCTTTTTTATTAAAACATAATTATGCCGGATATTAATAAATACATCACTAACGAAGCACTCGCCGAAATCCGCAGCGAAATCGATGACGCGGACGGAAGAGAAATCCTCTTTATCGGTCGCTCGAATAATGACGGCTTTGTAACTAAAGTAGATGTCGCTGCACGCGGATCAAATTCATCTGTCGCAGCGGTGATGCATCTTGCGCAATATGGTGATGTATTTATTCATAATCATCCAACAGGAAGAATTGAACCTTCCGATGCTGATGTGGAGGTTGCCTCTGTTGCTGCCAGGTCAGGTGTTGCTTCATTTATAATTGATAATCAGGCGCGGCAGATTTATGTTCTTGTTGAGCCGATGCAGCCGCCAAAACTGGCTCCTATTTCCAACGAAAAAATGCAGAAATTATTTGATGATGAAGGTCCATTATCAAAAATCGTGGAAAATTATGAGGAACGAACCGAACAGCGGACAATGATGGAAAAAGTTGTTGACGCTTTTAATTATAATAAAATTTCTGTTATTGAAGCCGGAACAGGTACAGGAAAAACTTTGGCTTATCTGCTTCCCGCAGTCGGCTGGTCATTAAAAAATGATGAACGGGTGGTAATTTCAACTCACACTATAAATCTTCAGGAGCAAATTCTTCATAAAGATATCCCGGTTATAAATAAACTCCTTCCGAAAAATTTTAAAGCCGTTCTTGTTAAAGGCAGAAATAATTATATCTGTCTTAGAAAATGTAATATGATGCAGGAAGAAGCCGAACTGTTTCAGGATGAGGAATCCGCTGAAATTGAACAACTGATTGAATGGGCTTTTGTTACTAAAACGGGTGATAAGTCCGATTTGAATTTTGTTCCCAAACGAAATGTATGGGAAAAAGTACACGCGACAGGTGAAACTTGTATTCGGGCAAGATGTCCGTTCTTTAAAGATTGCTTTGTGACAAAAGCGCGTCGTGCTGCCGCTTACGCGCAAATCCTTGTTACAAATCATGCTCTGCTTTTTTCCGATATTGCTATCAGAGCTGAAACAGGCGATTATTCGGACGCAACGATTCTGCCTAACTACTCAAGAATCATATTTGATGAGGCGCATAATATTGAAGAAGTAGCGACAAAGCATTTCGGGAATATGGTTTCCCGGTCAATGTGTTTAAGAACTCTGAATTTACTTTATCGTAAAAATAATAAGGGTAATTCGGGCGCGCTGGTTCTTCTCAGCACCCGGTTAATGAACTGTAAAAACAAATGTGGAAAAGAAAAAACTATTGATTTGCTGCTCGGTGAACTGCAGGAATTTGCTAACTCAAAAGTTCAGGCTTTACGCTTTTCAATAAGTGATTCATTTAAAACTATTGCCGAAAAACTTATCGATGAATTCCCGGGCGAAAAAAGAAATATTCAGTTCAGATTGACCGATGAACGGCGGAAAGGTGAATTGTGGCAGGGAATTAATTCGCTGCTTTTATCTCTTACATCGGATATCCGTAAATTTATTGTTAAACTTTCGGAAATTACTAAAGCTATAAATAAATTGCCGATTGAAGATGATAAAGTTGACGGAGAACTGAAAACAGTAAAATCTCAAATCGAAAAATTAGGACTATTCATTGAAGTTATTGAAGCCGTCTGTAAAGAACAAAACAATGATTTTGTCAACTGGCTTGAAGCAAGAATAAATGACACATTCATAATTTCAAGCGTAAATCGCGCGCCGCTGGATATCTCCGAATCGATGATAAAATCGGTTTACGAAAAGTTTTCAACTATAATTATGACTTCGGCAACTCTTACCTCAAGAAAAAAATTCACCTTTTGGGAATCAAGAATCGGTCTTGATAAATTTAGAGAAATTCAAAATAAATTGCCTGATCAGAAAAGTAAACGCGAAATTACAGAACTTATTCTGGAAACTCCTTTCGATTTTAAAAAACAGGCGGCTCTCGTTATTCCAAAAGACGTTGATACTTCTTTTTACGCGCGCGGCGATGAAAATAATGTGAACGGACATTCATTAAAAGGCGCTATTATGTCATTGCTTAAAATAACCGGCGGCTCAGCTTTTGTACTGTTCACTTCTTACGGATTACTGAAAAAAACAGCATACGAAATGAAAAAAAGAATAAGTTCTGAAGGTATGAACTTACTCATTCAAGGCGATGATTCACGCGATGTGATCCTTCGCCGCTTTCGCGCCGAACCTAATTCAGTCTTGTTTGGAACCGACAGCTTTTGGGCCGGTGTTGATGTCGCCGGTAAAGCATTGAAATCAGTTATAATAACAAAACTTCCTTTCCGCGTTCCGACTGAACCCATAATTGAAGCACGAACAGAATATATTGACCGGAATGGCGGGAGTTCTTTCATGGACTTTTCTCTCCCTCTGGCAATAATAAAATTCAGACAGGGATTCGGAAGACTTATAAGGTCAAAAACCGATTATGGAATGGTGACAATTCTTGACCGCAGAGTTATAGAAAAATTCTACGGTAGATGGTTTGTTCAATCATTGCCGGAATGTAAACAGTTTATCGGTTTACTCGATGAAATAGTTCCCCCGGCTGAAGAATTTATTACGAAACACACGTATTTGTAGCCGCTGCCGCTGGCTGCGGAGATTCCGACCTCAACGAGGGCGGCTACAGAATGCAATTAATAATGGGAGATTCAAGCTGAAAAACAACCTCGTAATGAAATAACACGCATAAATGCGTAACCATGTAAAAATCCAAAATCTACATACGCCGGGCGCTAACGCGAAATCCAAAATCTACCCGGCATACGCCGGGCGCTAAAGCGAAATCCAAAATCATA
>JAOZSF010000217.1:3235-4564 GCA_029939815.1 bacterium | reverse complement strand
GCGAAATCCAAAATCATATGAACTGTTACACTAAATTAGCACAGGATTATCAAAAATTATTCCGTGAAGGCCGTAGCTGCCAACTCGGCGGATTCAAAAAACTTCAACTTCCGGTTCTGCCGCCTGATGCACCGAAAATGTTGATTTTTTCACCGCATCCGGATGACGAATGTATAATCGGTGGATTGGCTTTGCGCTATCGTCAGCAAAAAAAGTGGAATGTTATTAACGTTGCTGTAACTTTAGGCAGTAAAAAAGAAAGGCAGCAGGGACGGTGGGAAGAGTTGCAAAACGCGTGTGAATATTTGAATTTCGACTTGATAAGAACATCGGAAACCGGGCTTGAAGATGTTAAATTATCTACGCGGGAAAATAACCCGGATGGATGGAATCAGAAAGTTGCCTGTATAGCAAATATAATTAAAGAACATAAACCGGAAATAATTTCTATGCCGCATTGCGCGGATTTTAACGGTACTCATATAGCGACTCATTATCTTGTATTGGATGCCTTAAAATCACTTGAAAACTTTTCGTGCAAAATTATTGAAACTGAATTCTGGGCTGCTATGGCTTTACCCAACTTAATGCTCGAACTTTCTGTTGAGGAAGTTGGACATTTGATTACCGCGCTTTCATTTCATGTCGAAGAAGTTAAAAGAAATCCTTATCATTTGACTATGCCGGCATGGCTTATTGACAATGTCCGCCGCGGCGCGGAAATAGTCGGCGGGCAGGGCGGCGCGGCACCTGACTTCACTTTTGCAACGTTATACCGCGTAAGCAATTTTGACGGGAAAGAAATTAAAGCAGCTTATGCTGACGGGAAAATAATCTCTCAAAGCGATTATCTTGATGTTTAGAACGTTTTACTTAGAAACCCTGAAACTTTCTACGCACCCAAAAATAAACTGATTAATGTTTTTTAAATGATTTTTTGGTATAATACTTATGAGCATTTGCGCATTTAATTTGAAAAACTTTTAATCTCTATAACAAAGGAGTTGCTATGAATGATGAAGTTAATAATGAAATGAATGAACAAAATCCGGTTGAACCGGAAATCGAAGAACAACAACCTGTTGAACCGGAAGTTGAGGTTGCTGCTGAAGAACCCCAAAAAGTTGTTAAAGTTGATATTGGTGAGTGGATAAAGCAGGGATGGGAATTATTTAAAACAGATATTGTTAAATTCATGGTATCAGCTTTGATTGTTGGCGTTATATCAGTTGTAACTTGTCTGATACTTGCCGGACCGATGATGGTAGGCTTTTTCAAATGTATTCTGAAAAAAAATCGTGGCGAAGATTTTGAATACGGAGAACTTTT
>JAOZSF010000217.1:0-3135 GCA_029939815.1 bacterium | reverse complement strand
ATGTTTTTAAAAGTGGTGACGAAATAATGGTTACAGCCGAAGAAGTTGTAGTTGAAGAAGAAATTTAAAAATATATTTATTCGACCATTAAAAAAAAATGACCGGGTGGCGTATTGCCTCGTCAGTGCAGTGCTTTTGGTTTTACCGATTGTAGTACTGACGATTCCAAAAACGCTTCTCGGTCACTTTTTTGGCTGCGCTTTCTTGAGGATTACCGGTAATCCATGCATGTTCTGCGGAATGACGCGTTCTTTGCAGAATTGTTTCAGGTTAAATTTCAATAATGCAATTCACTGGCATCTTTTCGGACCTGTTTTCTTCGCCGGGTATATAATCCTGCTGCTTAAATATTTGATCGGCTCTGTTGCCGGTTACACAGTTGATGTTAAGATTCGAACCCCCCGGACACGAAATATGATTTTTTATATTATCGGGGGATTTATTTTTGTGTATTGGATTCTTAGATTGCTAAATTGTCCCGGATGTGTGTTTCCTCATTAGGTGTTGCTCAAAAAAAATAAATATCCCACCCCTTTTTCAAGCCACCGGTACAAGACGGTGGATAAACAAATCGGTTACCCGATGGAAGTGGGGGAAAACAGTTGTATATTGTACTTTTTGATACATTTTAGTAAAATAAATATATATTGTATAAATAGAAAAATATTAGATACGTAAATTATATGAAAAAAGTTGCAATTATTTTATTTTTGCTTTTATTTAATTGTTTCGCGATGTGTGCGGAACAAGATGCGCAGGATATTGTTGCAGATATTCTTAGTGGAACATCTGTTTCGCCTGCGTCTGCAGAAATAGAATCTGACAATGTAATTACCGATAAAGTATCTGCTGTTACTGAATCAGAATTGACAGCAATTGAAGAACCGGTTATTTACACCGTTCAGTCAACGTCTTCGGTTGCGATTGTTTCAACAAACGAAGATGTTGAAGTTAAGATAGCTCCGGAAATCAATGATACAAATATAATTTCAGAAATACCGGGGAAAATTATTTCTGTAATACCGGGTTTGCTGGCCGGAAAAACTACAGATTATTCAGGAAAGCCGATAGAAAAAGTGAAAATCGTTTTGTTTTCAACCAATTCGTATAAGGAAATGCAGTCAACTCCGGGCGGGAATTTCGGCTTTAATATTATTGAAAGCAATGAATATACTTTAACTGCTCAAATGGAGAATCAGTTCTTTCATACAAATATTTTTCTTGTCCCTGGTAAAAAAGAATTCGTATCAATAAAATTCAGTGTCCCGATGAATGTCTATGGACAATTATTTATAGACGGAAAACCGGCGCAGTACGGACTTTTTTTGAGATTGATAGGCAAACACGGCGGGCAGGCAGGCGGGATTGTTCTAAGCAATGGAAATTTTCGGATCAAAAATATAACTCCCGGTCGCTACACAATGGTGCTTGAGCGCAGGAAAAGATTTATTGACCGGAGGTTAAATGAGACACGTTTTTATTATGTGCCGATAACTTTAACAACAGAAACAGCAAGAGTTTATATCAATCGTGATAAAAGGCGTCTTGTTGGTAATGTGGTTATAGACCATTTACCCCGCAGAAATGTCGCCGCGCTTGTGATTTTAAAAGACGCTAAAACTAACGGACTGCTTATTCACAGGGAAGCGCGCACATATTACAACCAGGGCTACTTCGTTTTTGAAAATATAATTCCGGGAGATTATATTTTGCAGGCAGCACAGAACCAGCGAGAATGGATGTCAGGTAAAGTGCACGTTAAAGTACGAAAAGCAAAAAAAACAACAAAAGTCTTGATTGATGTAACTCCTGATCCTAACGCTCCGGCAAGAAGGTTGCGAAATTTAAGGAAGCAGTTTTTAGATGAATAAAGAATTGCAGAATTGCAGAATTGCAGAATTGGCAATTAATCAATTAACCAATTACCCAATTACCAAATTTAAATGGAAGTTCATAGATCCTCAAGACGACGAAGCAGAGCACATTCGTTTATAAGTAGCGAAAAGATTTCTGCTGCCAAGGCGAAAAGAGGGGAGAACAACCATCATTCGAAGAAGACGCGGATTTACCGTGATATTGACCGTGAATGGAAAAGAAATAAATTCAATGAAGAATAAAAATTAATAATTTAACAAAAGGTGTAGAGATGATTCGTATTATAATTTTAATAACAATTCTATTGGTTTTTACCGGCTGTAAACCTTCCACGGGAAAAGGACAAAAAATTGTCGGCTCATTGCCAAAAGATAAGGTGGTGGCAATTGTAAACGGCGAAAAAGTTCTCGCGGGTCCGGTAGAAGAAATTCTTACAAGAAGAATGATCGAATATCAACGTCAGACAGGTGAGATTTTTCCGCCCAAGAAAATCGATCAGGCAAGACGACAATTGATTGAGCAACTCATTAATGAAACTGTTATTATGCAGGCGGTCGATAAAGCGCCTTTTAAAGTCAGTGAAAGTAATATTAATGCAAGACTGGCTCAAACTATAGAAATATTAGGCGGAAAAGAAGAGTTTGCCAGATTTCTTAAACAATCAAATTATACAGAGGAAAAATTCCGCAAGGACCTTGCGGCGGATATCAAAGCTTCTATGCTGATGGAACAGCAAATGGGAATGCCAACCGTTACAGTTGCTCAGGCAAAAGAATTTTATGATGAGCATAAAAGTGAATTTATTTTACCTGAAAGCATTGATGTAAGTCATATTTTATTTACAGTCGACTCGACAGCTCCAATTGCCACACAAAAAATGCTGAAAGCGGAGTTGAGAGAAATAAAGAAAAAAATCGAAACAGGGAAAATGACTTTTGAACAGGCAGCAGAAAAGTACTCCGAATGCCCAACAGCAAAAAATGGCGGTAAAATAGGGGTGATTTCCAAAGCTGATACAACTATTTCACCCATTTTTTCTAAAGCGGCTTTTTCACTTCCGGTAAGTAATATAAGTGATGTGGTGGAAAGCGAAATGGGAGATCATTTGATTTTTGTTACTCAAAAAGATGCAGTTCATACAGCAACTTTTGACGAAATCGAATACAAACTCATTGATTACCTGACCGATAAAAAGAAACGCGATATTGCCGAAGAATGGACTGTCGATTTGAGAACCAAAGCAGATGTAAAGTATAAGTA
>JAOZSF010000216.1 GCA_029939815.1 bacterium | reverse complement strand
ATTTAACCAATTACCGATTACGAATTACGAATTATGAATTATGAATTATGAATTAATGATAAATACGATAAAATTTTTTATATGTAAAATTTGCTTGCAAATTTCACCTTCATTCATCATTTACCATTAATCATTCACCATTAATCCAATTACCGATTACGGATTACGTTCTTCCAAAGCAGCGGCGATGGCGCTGATTTTACCAAGAGTTCTGTAAATAATCTGACTGTCGCTGTTGCATAAACATTCGCTTGGTGTATTTACGGGATGCAAAGTGCAGTATCTGTAAAAACTCATCCCTTTAGCGTTGAGATTATCTGTTGCCCCGCGTTCGCTGTTTGCGCGCAGGAATGTGCCGATGATTTGCAGACCGATAAGATAAACGACAGGTTCTGTGACAAATTCATCTGTAATATTTCTTGTAGGAACTGCTTCCTGAATGATAACATTACTGATAGGTTGTTTACCTTTTCCGACCGCCATTTTATTTCGAGCTTTCCTGTTCATGCTCAGAATTTCGTCCGGAGATTTAACGACCATAATGCCCATTCCGTAAGTACCGGAATCATTTTTTATAAAGACGTGTGGCGGATCTTCGATATTATATTCGTCATATTTTTTCTTTATTAATTTCAGATTTCTTTCTACTGCTGCAGCGACTTTTTCGCGTCCGTTCTCGGTATTAAAATCAATATTTGATTCCAAATCCGTTATTGCGCTTAGCAGCCATGGATCGAAACCGAAATCTTTTGCGAGCTTACTAATTAAATTGTTATAACTTTTGAAAAAATAAGATTTGCGGCGCTTATGCCAGCCAAAATGAGTTGGCGGAATAACCGGTTGAGATAAACCATCCAGCCATTCAATTTCCCCGTCTGAAAGGTCATTATTAAGAAGAATCCAATCGAAAGGGGAGTCGTTTTGGTCAACGAGAAGATTATTTTTACGGCTAACCGGTTTAGTTTCCAGAAAATTTCCATCAAATGTTTCGAGTTTTCGATTTTCCGGATCCATTGCGGCGAAAGTTACCGATAATCCCGCTTTTTCAAGAATACCGGCCAGGCTTAAAAGGTGAGCGTTATAAAATTTATTTCTCGAATGAGCTTCCGGAATAATTAAAACGTTTTGATGCGGGTCGCCGTTAAATCTTGATTTAATGACCTTTATAATAGAATCAATCGCTTCATCGGAAAATTTTTCGCACAGATTATTAAAACCGGCGGGGAAAAGGTTTAAGTCAACACACGCGGCTTTATATCCCGAATCGCGGATGTCGGCGGAAGAATAAAAAGGAATATCCAATCCTTCGGCTTTATTTTCAAGCCATTGGTTAACTGCTTTTTCTTTACTTGCAAAAATTTTATTTAGTGAATCAATCATTAATATTTTTTCTCCAACTGCGAATATTTATTCCTTCACGCTTGTAATTTTCTTCCCCGCCATAAATTAAATATGAATCTTTCCTTTCGGTTAGTTTTTTCCAGTATTTAAGCCCTTTGAAAAAATCATCGTTTATTGTCTGCCCGGATTTTATTTCTGCGGGGATTAATACATCCGAATTTTCAATTATTACATCTATTTCATTTCCGGAACGGTCACGCCAAAAGAATAAATTACTTGTTAAAGCTTTATTAAATCTTTTTTTAATCATTTCACTGATAATCATAGTTTCAAAAAGAGCGCCGCGAGCATGATGATTTGATATTTGCTTTGAATTTTGAATTGAGAGCAGCCATGAAGCAAAACCAGTGTCATAAAAATATAGTTTTGGAGTTTTTATAATCCGTTTATTAAAATTTATGTGGTGTGGTTGAAGTAAAAAAATAATATAACTTGCCTCTAATATTGAAATCCAGGCTTTGGCAGTATTATGTGTAATTCCGGTGTCAATGGCAAGATTTGAAAGATTTAGCAATTGACCTGTTCGCCCTGCACACAGTCGTACAAAACGCTGAAACGTGCTCAAATCTCTTACATTAATTAACTTTCGAACATCACGCTCGATGTATGTTTGCATATAATTTGCGTACCAAATTGACGGGTCTAATTTACGGTCATGTATTGGAGGATACATTCCGGTAAAAAGAACTTTATCAAGTTGAGGTTTTTCATTTTTGTAAAGCTCGCTGTATGAAAAAGGCAGAAGTTGTACTAATGCAACGCGCCCTGCAAGGGATTGAGAAATTTGTTTGTGAAGTTTGAATTGCTGTGAACCGGTCAAAATAAAACGTCCGGGTTTATTATTTTCATCAATAATTTCCTGCAAGTAAGAAAAAAGGCAAGGGCAATTTTGAATTTCATCAAATACAGCACCGGATTTATATTTTCCCAAGAAAGCACGCGGATCATTTTCGGCAAATTCACGAGTGTCAGGGTTTTCTAATGAAACATAAGGTTTTTTAGGAAAAATATATTTTGCAAGTGTAGTTTTTCCGGACTGACGCGGACCTGTCAGAACAATTGCCGGATAACCTTTAAGAAGCTTACGAATAACTTTAGAGGAGTCACGATTAATCATGAAACGATTATAGCATAAAAGAAGCTAATTGTCAATTAGATTTACAATCAGCCAAAAATGCCGGGTGAAATTAGATCGCGCAGAAAAAGTACGTGATTTGGATCCCAAATCAGTTGTACTCCCAATTACTCACTTCGCCCCGATACACTTTGTGATCGGGATTAAAAGGTCGAAGTGAGCTACACAATAACCCAATTTCCAATTTCGAGTTTCAAATTTCCAAATTCAAAACAATTCTTCCTGAATTTGCTCTTCTGCTTGTTTTTCTATATTTTCCTGTTTATTTTCTTGTCCAAGCCATTTTTTTAATTTCTCCAAAGACCATGCGTTAACAATATTTTCAGCCGTGCACCAGGCGCGCCGGGCGACATTTATTCCGTACCGCATTGTAAGAAAGCTTTCCGGAGAGTGGGAATCGGTGTTGATGCAAATTGGAACTCCGGCTTCTCTTGCCTTATAAGTAAAGTTTTCGTTCATATCAAGTCGGTGCGGCGAGGCGTTAATTTCGATTGCTGTGTTATTTTCTTTTGCGGCGATGATGATTTTTGCGATATCAATTTCATAAGGAACTCTTTCACCGATTAATCTTCCCGTCGGATGAGCGACACACCTTATATAAGGGTTTTTAATCGCACGAATAATTCTTTCCGTCATTTCATCGGAGTTCATACCGAATCTCGAGTGAATTGCTGCAATTGGGAAATCGAGTTTTGATAAAACTTCATCGTCAAGATCGAGTGAGCCGTCAGCCATAATATCTACTTCAATTCCTTTTAAAATATAAATACCGGGATTTTGTTCACGAAAAATGTCTATTTCCGTAATTTCTTCAAGCAGTCTTTTTTCGTCAAGTCCGTGAGCAACAGTCAGTGATTTTGAATGGTCGGTAATTGCAAGATATTCATATCCAAGTTTTTTTGCCGCGGCAGCCATTTCAGGGATTGTTGCCGAGCCATCGGAATGAGTGGAATGGCAGTGCATGTCGCCTTTGATATTTTCCAAAGAAATAAGTTTAGGCAGGGAATGATTTTTTGCCATTTCGATTTCGCCGCGGTTCTCCCGGATTTCAGGCGGTATCCAGTCGAGGCCGAGAGAGTTATAAACATTCACCTCGTTTTCCCCTGCGATAGATTTTTCATTTTGGAAAACGCCGTATTCGCTCAACTTCATATTTTTTTCTTTTGCGAGGGAGCGAAGAGCGACGTTATGTTCTTTTGAGCCGGTAAAATACTGCATTGCGGCGCCAAAACTTTCCGGTTTTACTACTCTGAGGTCAACCTGTATTTTATCTTTTAAAACAACACTTGACTTCGTTTCGCCCTGAGCAAGAATTTCTAATACTTCAGGATATTCGGCAAAATGTCTTATTATTTTTTCTGTGTCGCCGGAACAAGTGATTAAAATATCCAGGTCACCAACCGTTTCGCGGCGCCGACGAAAACTTCCCGCGGGCTCAATTTTATCTATTCCATCGATTTTCTTTAAATAATTCAGGTAATCATCCAATATTTGTTCGGCTTCCGCCCATAATTTTCTATCGGTTTGAAGTGTGCGGAAATCTCGAATACTTTTTAAAATTTTCAACTCACTTTTTTCTCCCATTCCCGGTAAAGCACGGATTTTTCCTTCCGAAGCAGCTTTTTCCAGTTTGTCAACACTGTCAATTCCGAGTTTATTATAAACAAGTTTAACTCTTTTTGGACCAAAAGACTGAATTTTAAGCATGTCGAGCAATCCTGGCGGCAGAGAACTTTTCAGGTCATCAAATTCTTTGATTTTTCCCGTTTGACAAAATTCTATAATTTTATCGTGAAGTGCTTTGCCGATAGATTTAATCGAATTTAGCTCATCAGGATTTCGCGCAACAATATCAGAAAGCTTTTCAGGTAGATTATCGATAACTCTCGCCGCGTTTCTATAAGCGCGCACTCGGAAAATGATTGCTCCCTGAATTTCAAGAATATCGGCTGTTTCATTAAAAATTTTAGCTATTTCGCTGTTTGTAGGCATGATTATGAATTATGAATTATGAATGGTGAATTATGAAT
>JAOZSF010000215.1 GCA_029939815.1 bacterium | reverse complement strand
CACTATTTAGTCGTCCCCTAAATTTTTACAAAACTGATGTTATAACGAACGACAGTGAATACACGTTATTTCGTTGCGGTCTATTATATTTGACAGAACGTTAAACTTTAAATGGAGATTATCATGAAAAAACTTCTACACGAATTACGGATCACGGATTACCCCGGCATGACCGGCGAAGCTGTTATTACATTGCGCGGGGCACGCGGATTATGGTTTTCACTGCTTACCGCTTTCTGCTTACTGCTTACTGTCAATTCTTTCGCAACGCTGATTGTATCAAACACTTCATCAAGCGCGAGCGTTACCGGCAGTTTTGCCTTTGCGATTCAGGAAATTAACATTCACGGCTCCGATGATATTGAATTTGATTTTCATGGTGAGCCGGGAACGCATATCATTAATATGACTTCTTTAATTGCAAGCAATAATATATATTCGATAAATGGTTTTGGGGAAGATATTGCCCTTAGCGGTTCGCTTAATGTTTTGGGTTCTGCCGGACTTTCGGCTTTAAAAACGACTGCGACAATTTATTTCCGAGATGGAGGAGACTTACTTGGTGTAATTATGACAAGAGGGTCTATTTCTCTTGGCGGAAACGGCTCGTCTAAAACAATTAACGACTGTAGTTTTACCAAAGACGGCGGTATCGGTGCCCCGCATCTTGTTCTTTCTGACGATTATACCATTAATTCGAACTGTATTTTTTCGAATGCTTATTTAACTATTGTAAACAATTGTGTACTGAATGATGAAATATGGCGGGGGGAAAACACAGTTGAATTATATTCCGGTAATCGTATTTCCAACCTTACAAATTGTAATTTAATAGTTAAAGGCGGAACAAATTGTATCGATAGTTCATATTTTACGCGTGTGAGCATTACAAGCGGATTCAATAAATTTATATACAATATCGTTGCAAGTGAGTTTGACGAAATATTTACAGGTGATCACAATGAAATAAACAGCAACATATTTTTTTCAACAACTCGAAACGGTGGACCGAAAATAACCGGTAATTACAATTCATTTAACTACAACAATTCATTTTCCAACAACATTGGTGCGGAAATAATCGGTGATAATAATTATATTTTTAATAATGTTTTGGGATTGGACGCTTCAGCCAGTCAAGCTCTTGGCAACAAAAATGAAGGGTTAATTGTGCAGGGGTGGAGTAACGAAATCCGGAGAAATCACATCTCTGCAAATGGGCAGAGCGGATTGAAGATTTTTACCGGTGGAATTAATCTCGTTGGACAAAACCTTATAGGTGTTGGTGTAAATGGTACTGAAAATTTCGGCAACGGCCTCGAAGGAATCACTATTGTAAGCAGCGTTAGCAATTCAGTTGGAGGCGCTGCTATTGAAAATATAATATGTAACAATGCTTGGGATGGAATAAATTGTTCCGGTACGGAGTTCCTGGAAATCCGAAATAATTTTATCGGAATTAACGCGTCAAATCAGCCGGCTGGAAACGGCAGAGACGGCATTCGTATTTTTTCCGATAAAATGTCATGCATTGTTAATAATTCTATAGTTGATAACGAAGAATACGGCGTGAATATACAAAATTGCGAATCGCTTATAATGGAAGATAATCAAATCGGTCATTGCTTTAATATAGCTGTTCCGGGAAACAAATTGGGCGGTATTTACTGCGCAAATTCAATAAGTAATTATATCGGATTCTCTAATGTTATCTCAGGTAACGAAGGACCTGGAATTACTCTAACCGGTTATTGTGATGATACGAAGATTGTAAAAAATTATATCGGTGTTCTTTCAAATTCCGCGACGATGGGAAATACCAATGCGGGAGTTTATTTGATAAATGCATATAATGTGTCGGTTGGTGAAGGCGGTTACGACAATGTAATTTCAGACAATAAGGGTCCCGGAATAAAAATTCAAGGCGGGGGAGGGAATATAGTTAGTTATAATACAATTGGAACAGATGAAAGCGGAGAATTTCCGCACCCAAATTTGGTTGGTGTTTTGATTACAAATTCTCATAACAATGAAATTGGCGGTGCAAGAAATTATATAGCGGGAAATGAAGGGAATGGGATAGAATTATTAGGGCATTGTACTAATAATATAATCATCAGTAATATAATCGGCATTAATTTCGATGGTGAAAATATGTATAATAACGGCTGCGGGATCTTTATGAAAGGCGGTACCGGGCGCAGAGTGGAATACAACGAAGTTCAATATAATAGCATCGGATATAATAAAAAAGACGGTATTTATATTGATAACAACGCGGACAGAAATTCCATTCTTGAAAATTATATCGGTGCTAGAACCGGTTCTCTGGGTAATTATGGAAATGAGTCTAATGGTGTTACCGTTATCGGGAAATGGAACTTATTGAATTATAATTATATTGGCAACAACGGCGGGGATGGCGTTCAGGTGTCGGCAGGCAAGTTCACAGAAATATTTAATAATAATATTGGTTATATATCTTCAAACGGAGTGAAAGGTGTGGCGTCAAATATGGGGAACGGTATTGCATTGATTAATGGCGCAAACTATAATTATATCGGCAAGACAAATGAAGGATTTGAAATTTTTGAAAATACTATTGTCGCAAATAAGAAAAACGGAATTTATATCGGGCAGGAATGTACCGGAAACCATATTGAAGGTAATCTAATAGGGACCGGTGCCGCGCTCGAAGCCGATGACGCGTTTAACAGGAATAACGGGATTCTTATTGAAAAAACTTCCGGTAACTGGATTGGCGGACTCTATCCTTCAAGTAAGAACCATATTGTCGGATATACATGTGTTTATTTTCGTGATACTTTAGGTAATTATACATACAGAAATTTTATCGGATCGAAATGGGATGATAACGCAACTAATGTCTATGAAGGAATATATATGTGGTCGTGTGAAAATGAAATTGTCGGGCAGGCTGCCGGAGAACACTACAATTATTTTTATAACACTTTGGACGTGAATAATCATTTGTTCTGCTGCACTAATATTTATTACCGCGGCGCAATGGTTGGCTACGATAAATTTGGAAATGTAAATACAAACAATGCTACAGGTTTCTTTATTGTTAGCTGCACTAACGTTGTAATCGAAGACAGTAAAATTACCGGTTGTGCTGTTGGGATTGAGGGGAATAATGTTCAGGCGTTAGATATTCGTGACTGTTATATTGGACTTGACGGTCCTTTTTATGGGGATTTTAAAAAAATGGGGAATCGGACTTCGGGTGTCAGATTCTTTTCCTGCACAAATTCACAGGTCAGATATTCTTATATTTCAGGTAATGGCGGACATGGCTTGGAATATTTTAATTGTGTCAATTGTTCGATTTTAGGAAATGAAATCGGATTGTGGACAAACGGAATCACTCGCTATAATAATTACGGAGACGGTATAAGATTAATAGACTCGATAAGCACTTTGGTGGGCGGAACTTTTAAAAATTTTATTGCCGGCAACGGAGGAATACCAATCTTTCTCTCAGGCGGCAAAGACAATACTTTGCAGAATAATCAAATAGGTATCGCGGCTGATAACGTAACAGTAGTAACAAATGGCGGCACGGGTCTTTTTGTTGAGAACTCTTCCAATAATTTTATTTATCAAAATATTATTTCCGGAAACGGCGGAGATGGTATTTGTATTACCGGCTCTTCTTCGGTCGCAAATTATGCTGCAGCAAACACAATTGGCCTTGCACCTGATAGAATTACAATTGTGCCTAATTTGGGTAATGGGATAAAACTTTTTGACGCGCCGGAAAACACAATCGGTGAATTTAAATACAGCAATACTATTGGAGGAAACAAAAAACACGGGATTTTAATCAAAGGCGCCCAAGCTGAGAATTTAATTGTTACTTATAATAAAATCGGAATCGGCAACTCACAAAAAAATGTCGGGAATGTCAGTAACGGAATCTTTATCGTTGATGCCGGAAATATTGTTTTAAGTAATAATTATATTGGCGGAAACGGAGACTGCGGCATAAAAATTATGAGTACGACAGAAGATGTTCTCGCTAAAAATATCGAGATAATTAAAAATTTCGTCGGTTATTATTATAATGATGAACTCTCAAATGTTGTCGATGGTATTCAAATTAATAATTCAATGAATAACTATATCGGATTAAGTAACGTTGTCGCAAATAACGGAAGACATGGTATTAATATTGTCGGCAAAAATTCACAGCAAAATATAATATTAGGGAATTTTATCGGTACGGATTTCGCAGGCGATGTGTTACCAAACCTTTATCAAGGAATTCAAATAGATAGAGGAAGCAACAATAGAATCGGTTTTACGAATCAATGGAGTGGGAATATTATTGCAAACAACGGAATAAACGGCGTGAATATTGCCTTTGGAATTAATAACTCCATCCTCGGAAACTCTATTTATGATAATTTTAAAATGGGGATTAATCTCGGAATTCAGGGGAGAAATTCAGGTTACGATACTAACGCTCCAAACCATTATCAACCGTATCCGGTTCTTAATGGTGCGTATTCCGGCTCGGTAACAAGAATTGTCGGCTCACTTTCCGCGGAATCCAATTCTA